>VGMK01000036.1 GCA_016866375.1 Bacteroidota bacterium | reverse complement strand
GGCAATAATTTCAATTGCTTTACCCATCTTTCCATATCCGATTAACGCTATGTTCATTTGGTAAAGATAGCGAATATTACCTGAATTGAAAGTTAAGGCCAATGCCTGCCTGGTTTTCTTGCATAAATGGTTGAATCCGAATACTTAAGTCATCACTCACGTCAAATTTTAGAAAGTGCGCCTCAACTCCGGCATCGATAATTTGAATTCCATAAATTGCGATTGAAAGAAGCACCAATAAATCTCTGTTATTTAGGTATTGGTTTTGCAAAGCAATTAAACTGTAATTGTCATAATCACTCCAATTTTCTGTGGGTGGGTTGCCAGCTATTCTACTGAAATACTCATTCTTGATTTCATTTTGTATGTTATGGTTTTGGTATGTAAAAAAGAGAGTTGTTCCCAAACCTCCATAAATCAACGGCACTTTCCAAAAGGCAGGTTTTATTTTTTTTTCTGAAAGTGTTGCGTTTCGAATTTGTCCAGCGCCAGGCAAGACAGCGGAATACAACATGCTTCTTTTATAGGGGTGTTTTTTCTTTGAGGTAGAATCTGTCTGGGCAAATGAAATTAAGGAAATGCCAATTGCAAACTGCCAGACAAAAAATAATCGAATCATTCGCTTTTTAGCAAGGTAAGTAAATTAAGATACTCTTTTTCATTTTTAAAATGAAGTACGAATTTACCTTTTCCTTTTTCGTTTTTGGCAAGTTCAACTTTTGAACGAATTCTGTCTGTCAGGAAAAGCGCGATGGCTTCAAATTCTGAATTGCTTTTGGTTTTATATGAATTTTTATTGGTGGGTGAATTGTGTTTAACTTGCAGAGCAAATTCTACACTTCGAACAGATAGTTCATCTTCGATAATTTTTGTGAGCATATCGAGCTGTGCTTCCTCAGAGGATAAGGCGAGCAGAGCGCGCGCGTGTCCCATTGTAATCTTTCTGTCGCGAACTGCTGCTTGTATGGCGGCTGGCAACTTTAACAACCTCAGGTGGTTTGCTACATCTGATCGAGATTTTGAAATTTTGGTACTCAATTGCTCCTGTGTCAAATCACAATCATCTATCAAGCGTTGATAGGACAGCGCGACTTCAATCGCGTTTAAATTTTCGCGCTGTATATTTTCAACCAAAGCCATTTCGAGCATGGCTTGATCATTTGCAATTCTTATGTAGCAGGGAACTTCACTCAAACCTGCTTGAAGACTCGCTTTAAATCTTCTTTCACCCGAAATTAATTGGTAGCGATCTCTACCCATTTTTCGAACCGTTAAGGGTTGAATAATGCCATGTTCGGCAATGGATGCTGTCAATTGGTCTAATGCGTCAACCTCAAAAGTAGTTCTCGGATTGAAGGGGTTAGTTTCAATTTGTTCTATGGAGATCATTGCAATTCCACCAACTGGACTTTCGGTACTTGAGGTGATGTCTGTTCCTGAATTTTGCAGCAGCGCACCCAAACCACGACCCAAAGCAGGATACTTTTTCTGTTTAGAGCTCATGATCTATTTGAATGTTTTTTTCGTCGTTACCGATTTTTGTCAGGTTATTTTTCTGCAAAAGTTCTCTTGCGAAGTTCAAATAATTGATAGATCCTTTCGATCCTGCATCGTACATTACAATCGTGTTTCCATGACTAGAGGCTTCACTCAGTGTTGTGTTCCTGTGAATTACTGTATCGAAGACTAATTCTTGGAAATGGGTTTTAACCTCCTCCACAACTTGATTGGCCAGGCGGAGCCTTGTATCGTACATGGTTAAGAGCATTCCTTCGATTTCCAATGACGGGTTTAATCTTCCTTGAACAATTTTTAAGGTATTCAGGAGTTTTGTTAATCCTTCGAGTGCAAAATATTCGCATTGTACGGGTATCATGACAGAATCCGCTGCTACTAATGAATTAACCGTTATTAATCCCAGAGATGGCGAACAATCAATTAAAATAAAATCGTAATCATCTTTTACCTTTTCGAGCGCTTGTTTTAGTAAATATTCTCGCTGAGGGAGATTAATCATTTCAAGTTCCGCTCCTACCAGGTCTATGTGGGAGGGGAGAACGTCTAAATTGGGGCTTTGCGTTGATAAAATTATATCTTTAGGGTTCACTCCGTTGACAAGGCAATCATAAATGTTTCGAACACTTTTCGGATCAAAACCAGTCCCGGATGTTGAATTAGCCTGAGGATCTGCATCAACAATTAAAGTTTTATATTCCAATACTCCCAAACATCCGCCTAAATTGATGCATGTCGTTGTTTTTCCGACACCTCCTTTTTGATTCGCTATTGCAATTATTTTACCCATAATACTTAAGGCAAAGTTAAAGTAAAACAAAGAGTTTAGACAGGAATAAGAACTATACTTATCAACTGAATATCTAAGACAGATGTTTATATCTTCAGCGAGAAATACCAAAAAAAGGGTTCAACTGGGATTGATATGACAGTAATTTTAAGTTTAAATGCCTAAATTATTGGTATTATTTAGGAATTATTTGTAATATTGCATCCCCATTTTCGGGAAAAATAGAAAATTTGCAGCGATGAATATAATAAGAGAAATTCAAAACGAACTAATTAATAGGAAGGAATTTCCCGAGTTTGGAGCGGGAGACACGATTAATGTGTCCTACAAAATCGTTGAGGGTAATAAGGAAAGAATACAGCAATTTCAGGGAGTTGTTCTCCAGCGAAGAGGCGCAGGTGCCTGTGAAACATTCACCGTTCGGAAAATGTCAGGTAATATTGGAGTTGAAAGAATTTTTCCGTTGAATTCTCCGTTTATTGACTCAATTGAAATCGTTAAGAAAGGTGCTGTTCGTCGTGCACGAATTTTCTATTTCCGAGAGCGTACAGGAAAATCGGCAAGAATTAGGGAGAAAAAGAACTTTATCACTTCGAAATAATTTGATAAAAAAAGAGGAGGTGAAATGCCTTTTTTAATGTTGAATAAATTGAAATTCAGTTCTTCTATTTAGAGCTCTATTTCTTTCAGAGTTGTTTGGAACCTTCGGATTGATTTCACCATATCCAACAGATACTAACTTTTCAGGTTCAATTCCCCGATGAATTAAATAATTCCTAACAGCATCTGCTCTGTTTTGAGACAGAATCTCGTTAGCGCTTGCTTCACCCACATCGTCAGTATGCCCGTTTATACCCACCTGCAAAGAAGGATTTTTCAATAAATAGGATGCGAAGCTATTGAGCAAGGCTTTCGATTTATCATTCAATTCGTAAGACTCTGTGGAAAAATAAATATCGGACAAGCGATAGCTTTTATTGGCTTCAATTTTTTCTAAAACGAACTCACCCAACTTCATTTTTGACTCTTTAACTACATCAAAGGAATCTTTTTCAATTACTTTTGCTTGAAATGCATAATTATCTTTCAAGATACTTATCGTAACATCCTGTTTTTTATCCACTTTAATAACTGCCGCAAATTTTCCGTCATCACCATTTACTTTAAACTGATGTGTTTCCCCATTATCGTTATAACTGACATCAATTACCGCATCTTTTACTGGGGTACCGTCCTCATTTTTCAATTCTCCTTTAACTATTACAACTTCTTTAGGCCTTGCTTCTTTATATAAATCGAAAGAATAAATATTCCACTCACCCTCTTTTACACTCGAAAAGTAAGCTACTTCGCCGTTACTTGATATAAAAATGCCAAGTTCGTCATCAATTGAATTTATAGGGTATCCGATATTTTTTGGTTTCGTCCATCCCCCACCATCCCTTCGGATGTAAAATATGTCCAAACCACCAACTCCCTTTCTGGACGCTGAGGTGCTCGAAACAAAATACAAGGTCTCACCATCCTGATGAAAAAACGGACTTTTATCTTTACCCGATGTATTTATCAAATCAAAAGGAACCGCCTTTGACCAGGAGCCATCAGGAAGGCGTTCTGATACGAATATATCATTGTCTCGTGTATTATTTCTCAATGCCGTAAAAAATAATAGCTTACCATCAGAGGAAAGAGTAGGTTGTGCCTCCCATCCGTCAGGAGTATTGATGTTTGGGCCTAAATTTTTTAATTTCGACCATTCGAAGTCGTTACCGCCATATCCTTTCCTAGTAAAGTTTGTGGAGTATAGGTCACAATTTAAATAATATTGCTTATTGAAAATTTCTTTCTTGCAGGCACAGATAATCATCTCTTTATTATCCACCGATAGGCTTGTTGTTCCGTAATTTAAAAAGCTCCCATCGTTGAATGGTGCGGGAAGAGGGTTTCCATAATCAAATTCTAATGATTCTTCATCCTTTGTGGAAAGTGTTAGCTCCTCTCTTATATTTTCGCTCATGTCTCCAAAATTTTTTCTGTCAACTTTTCGTGAGAAAAAGAGTAAATCATTATCGGGAGAAATCATGGGAAAATATTCATCTAATTGTGTACTTACGTTTTTTATTTTTGAGGGATGAAAGGGTACAGGATTGTTAAATAAATTTTTCTCAAACTCCAGTTCATCTAATAACGCCAGTGCACTCCTTTTACGAGAAACAAAATCTTCTTCCAATTTTTCGAAATCGTCCTCCGGAAATTCAATATATTTTTTTAGAAAAGGGATTGCGGATTCTTGCTCTCCCACAGAAATTAAATTTTCAGCAATATTGTAGTAACAACTTGCATGGAAACTCGCACATTTCTTTATGGTTGCTTGATAATATAGTGTTGCTTTTTTTTGTTGGTCGCGGGCTTCTTTCTGCTTCCCTTGAAAAGATAGTGTTTGAGCATCCCTATTAGTAATGTTGGCAAGATAAAAATACGTTTTAGCCTGCTTAGGAAAATCAACAGCCACCTTACTTAGCTTTTCCAACTGTTTAACAGGATTTTTTTCGCTAAGTGCTTTGATGAATTTCTTTTCGTATTTTTCGTCTATGCTATTACACGGATTTGCCTGGGAATAAAACGCATGTGTAAAGAGTAAGAATAAACTTGAACAATAGAATTTTAACATTCGAAAAAATATAAATTTTTATAGCTTGATTTTCTGAAAAGGTTACATTATTTTGAGTTAATTTTCCGCAAACTTTCTCTAATATAATTTAAGTCATTTGCACAAACATTGAGGTGTGTGACGAATCGAATCATGTGTGGTCCAAATGGCATACACAATATGTTTAGGTCTTTTAATTTTGAAATGGCGTTATTACGGGTTTGGTCGTCCTTAACTATGGCAACAACAATGTTAGTTTCGACAGGTACAACATCCACAATCCAAGGTAAAGTCAGTAATATACTTTCAATTTCTTTTGCATGTTCATGATCATTTCTTAATCTGTTGATATTATTCTTTAATGCAAATAATCCTCCAGCTGCAATAATGCCCGCCTGACGCATTCCACCTCCAAACACTTTTCGAATTCTTCTCGCCTGAAGGATGTGATTTTTGTTACCAATGAGTAGAGAGCCTACTGGTGCTCCCAATCCTTTTGATAAGCAAATAGATAGTGTATCAAAATTTTCTGCGTACGACTTATATTCTACATTTGTTTCCACCAAGGCATTAAAAAGTCTAGCGCCGTCGAGATGTAAAGGTAAATGATGAGAATCGCACAAGCCTCGTATTTCCTCTATGTCTTGAATCTTGTAAATTGCTCCTCCACCTCTGTTCGCAGTATCTTCAATGCTCACCAATTGTGTTAGCGGATAGTGAACATCGTTTAACGGATTTATCCATTTTTCAATCGCACTGGCTTTGAGGCGTCCGCGGTCACCATCTAAAGTACGAATAGAGGCACCGGAATTACGTGCAATTCCACCTCCTTCGTATTTAAAAATATGGCTTTCGTAGTGGCAAATAACTTCTCCACCAGGTTTTACATGTAGGTTGATTCCAATTTGATTGCTTTGCGTCCCAGATGTACAGAAAATGGCAGCTTCTTTTCCGAAGAGTGCCGCTGTATAATTTTCCAACTCATTAACGGTTGGATCTTCTCCAAAAACATCGTCCCCAACTGCTGCACTCATCATAAAGTCAAGCATCTCTTTGGTTGGTTTGGTAACAGTATCGCTTCTTAAATCAATCATCTTTGTATTTTTACAAAAATAATGAACGGATGGACATACTTCCCTATTGTTTGATCTCAATTACAGCATTTTTGGCTTCTTTGAGTACTTTTTTTTCAGGATTTGGACTGGGAACCATTCTTTTACCTGTTTTTTCTTTGTTTTTTAGCCTTGAAATTGCATTAGCCACAACAGCTCTTGTACATTTTATTAACGGTTTCTTCAAAGTCACTTTAACATTCAAAAACATTAATTGGCCCATTTTTTTAAAATTTGGAAGTTTTGCATTTTTTGGATCAATGTTCGGAGCATATCTTATTTACGCATTAGGGGATATGGGTTTATTTTATTCTACCTCATTTGGAGGGAGTACTAACGAAGTAAATTATACTGAATTTTCATTAGGAGTAGTTATGCTAATTTTTGCTTCATTGGAATTGACTTCCTTTCTAGAAAATCGAAAAATTGGAAAATTGTGGATTCCGTTTGGAGGATTTATCAGTGGTTTCTTTGGTGGGTTTTCAGGTCACCAAGGCGCTGTACGTTCAGCATTTCTTTCCAATGCGTCGTTAACAAAATTTGAATTCATTGCAACATCAGCTTTGCTTGCGGTTATTATTGATTTAACAAGAATCTCTTCATATGCTCAACAACTTGATTCTGAAATTCCAATAGGTCTGGTAGCCACAGGTGCTGTTTTCGCCATTTTGGGCAGTTTAGTGGGCAATAAATTACTTAAGAAAACAGAAATGCGATTTATAAAGGGGATAATTGGATGTTTTCTTTTTACCGTTGGCACAATAATGTTGCTCGGATTGCTTTAATTATCCTCAGGATTACGCGGGAATTTAGAAATAATTTTGAAACGTTTCCCTTGTTTTTCGAGGCACGTTTCCCAAAGTTTATCGATTTTAGTATCCATAATTATCTCTGTTGTAATGTTATTAACCGGTAACCACGAGGACTCTTTTATCTCTTGTTCTAACTGCCCCTCTGACCAACCGGAATAACCGATGAAAAAACGAACCTTTCCCGAGGTATTGGGTTCTGTTTCAAACAATCGATTTAATTGTTCAAAATCCCCGCCATAGAAGATACCGTTGTATAAACTCGTTGAACCGTCTATTCGATTTCCCAATGTGTGAATAAAAAAAAGATGTTCTTTATCAACAGGACCACCCAAACTAATTCTTGCTTGAATATCTGGGAATTGTTCATCAAGTTTGTGTAAATCAACATCCAAATAATGATTCAAAACAAATCCAAAGGCACCCTCCTTACCGTAACCACAGATTAAAACGACGGACCTTCCAAAATAGCGATCTGCGAGAAAGGGGTCGGAAATGAGTAGACTTCCCTTTTTTACCTTTTCATTGTTTTTGAAATTCAAATCAAAAGATTCCATGTACAAATTAAAAAAGAAATTGGAAATAATAGGGCTCTGTTTAGTTGACTATTGTAACTTTGTTTATCATGACATATGGAGCCATAGATGTAGGAACAAATGCTGCGCGGTTGCTGATTGGTGAAATTGTTAAAGATCGAAAAAAAACATTTGTCAAGAAAATATCGTACACGCGTATTCCGTTGAGGTTAGGAGACGATGTTTTTGACACAGGAAAAATCTCAAAGCAAAAATTAGAAGACTTTGTCAAAACAATGAAAGCATTTGGATTAATTTCAGAAATATTTGAAGTTTCTAAATTACGCGCGGTATCAACTTCTGCAATGCGTGAAGCCAAGAATGCTGACAAAGTTATTCAAAAGATAAAAAAGGAAACTGGTATCGATCTTGAAATTATTTCAGGTCAAGAAGAAGCTGAATTAATTTTTGGTGCTTTTGATATATTGAATTTACCGGTAGATGTATCTTTTTTAGTTATTGATGTCGGAGGAGGCAGCACGGAAATTAGTTTGTTTGAAAAAGGAAACCTCGTGGCTTCAAGATCTTTTGATGTCGGTACAATTCGAATGTTGAGATGTAAGGTAAATAAAAATGTTTGGACTGAAATAAAAGAATGGATTGAATTACATGTAGATCTCAGCGACGAACACCTAATTTTTGGTACTGGAGGAAATATAAACAAAGTACACAAATTACTAAGTGAACATAACGCAGATTCAATTTCATTAAAAGATATGCGAGATTTAAGTGATAAACTAATCACTCAATCAATGGAAGAACGAATGTCTGAATATAAATTAAAGCCAGATCGGGCAGATGTTATTGTTCCGGCATTGGAAATTTACACATATATTTTAAATGAGCTTTCAGCAGATAAAATTAGTGTTCCCAAAATGGGACTTTCTGATGGAATAATTAACGATTTTTATAAAAAAGAAATTTACAACGAGCATGTCAGTTAAAGTATCTATTCCAAAAGGGACGAGAGATTTTTTGCCAGAAGAGGTGAAGAAACGAAATTATATTTTTACCAGGATAAGGGAAGTATTTGAGTTGTATGGTTTCGAACCTATTGAAACACCTTCTTTTGAGTTGTCTGAAACACTGATGGGTAAGTATGGAGAGGAGGGAGATCGTCTGATTTTTCGAATTTTGAATTCAGGTGAAAAAATGAAAAAGGCAGATATTGAGGCGTTGAGTGCAGAAAACCTTCCTCGATTTGCAAATTCTCTCTCTGAAAAAGCATTACGTTATGATTTAACCGTTCCTTTTGCGCGCTTTGTGGTTCAGCATCAAAATGAGTTGTCATTTCCATTCAAACGTTATCAAATTCAACCCGTTTGGCGAGCCGATCGTCCTCAGCACGGAAGGTATCAAGAGTTTTATCAATGCGATGCAGATGTGGTTGGCTCAGATTCTTTGCTGTGCGAGCTCGAGTTAATTCAAATATTTGACATTGCTTTATCCCGTTTATTACTTCCGGGTTTTACAATAAAGTTAAATAATCGAAAGGTATTAAGTGGCATTGCGGAGGTATGTGGTGAAAAAGAAAAGTTGGTAGATCTTGTTACGGCTATAGATAAACTAGACAAAATTGGTGAGGAAGGGGTCATACAGGAATTAACATCCAAAGGGTTGTCAAAGACGGCCATTGAAAAAATAAGTCCTTTATTTTCCTTTTCAGGAAATAATCTTGACAAATTGAATTTTTTAAGAGAATTTTTAAAATCCTCTGAAGTTGGATTACAGGGCGTGGAGGAATTACACTTTTTAACTGACATTATTGAAAAATTTCCCTTGTCGAGAGGTATTCTTGAGTTGGATATTACTTTGGCAAGAGGATTAAATTATTATACCGGAGCTATTTTTGAAGTAAAGGCTCATAATGTGAAAATGGGGAGTATTTGTGGAGGAGGTAGGTACGATGATTTAACGGGTTTATTTGGATTAAAAGGCCTTTCTGGGGTTGGAATCTCCTTTGGCGCTGATCGAATATACGATGTTTTAACAGCATTAAATTTATTTCCTGTAGAGCTGGTAAATGAAAAAAAGGTCCTATTTATTAACTTCGCTGCATCCACTTACCTTCATGCTGCTCCATTGATGATTGCCCTGAGAGCGCAGGGAATTTCTTGTGAAATATACCCTACACAAGCTAAGCTTCAAAAGCAATTTAAGTATGCGAATGATAAAAAAATCTCATATGTAGCCATGATCGGAGAGGAGGAGTTAAAGAATAATTCTGTAGCGTTGAAGAATATGCTAACAGGTGAGCAGCGGATTCTTAACCACAGCGAATTCCTAAAAATACTGTGTTGATGAATTTTACCTTTCTGCCATACTCTACCTTGTTTTTTATCCCCTGTGCTTTGAAAATAACGCTTTGTGCTAGCAGGAACGTCAATTGACACCATTAAAGAGCTGACAAAAATCAAAATGAGCTACCAGATTTTAGAAACCTTCGTGCTGTTATTTCTCATTTTGTCTCCTTCTTGAATACCAAAGGCCTCAAAAAACTCTGGGCAATTTTTAAGAGGACCGTTAACTCTATACATTCCCGGTGAATGAGGGTCAGTGGCGATCATCTTTTTTAATTCTTCATCTCGGTATCTTATTTTCCATAGCTGAGCATACGCAATAAAAAATCGCTGAGCCGGTCTAAATCCATTTACCTTTTGATTCTTTTTGAACTCCTCCGTCAATGTGTAAGCGTAATATGCCATTGTTAATCCACCTAAATCTGCAATATTTTCACCCATTGTTAATTCTGGATTCACACAATGTCCCTCAATTGGACAAAAAGTAGAAAAGGTTTCTCCAAGTATTTTAGTTCTTTCTTCAAAACTTTTTCTATCTGCATCTGACCACCAATTTCTAAAGGTGCCATCAGCAGCAAATTTAGAACCCATATCATCAAAGCCGTGGGTAAATTCGTGACCAATCACCATTCCAATTCCGCCGTAATTTACGGCATCCTCAGCTTTCTCATCAAAAAATGGAGCTTGCATGATTCCAGCTGGAAAGGCAATTTCGTTATTGAGTGGACTGTAATAAGCATTTACCATGTGAGCAGGCATTCCCCATTTTTTCTTATCAACGGGTTTTCCATATTCTGCTAAATTCTTTTTAGTGGCGTAAATGGAAATATTCTTTATGTTTTGAAGGTAGTCAGAAGATGATATGGACAATTTTGAAAAGTCTTCCCATTGATCAGGAAAACCTAATTTTCTTCCAATCGAATTAAGTTTATTCAGGGCCTCAACTTTGGTTTCTGAAGTCATCCAATCCAACTTATTTATCCGTTCACGAAAAACGAAAAGTAGATTGTCAACCATAGAATTTACTTTATCTTTTGCTTCTTTTGAAAAGTGTTTTTCTACAAATAATTTACCTAAAATTTCTGAAAAATAGGAAGATGTGATTTCATCAATAGCTTGTTCATTTGAAGGTTTTTGGGCTTTTTTACCACTAAGAACTTTGCCATAAAAGTCAAAGTTTAGATCTACAAATTTTTGGTCAAGGTGTTTGGCATAATTTCTAATTACCTTCCATTTTAAATAAGCTTTCCAACTCTCTAAATTTTCATCTTCGATCATTTTTGCAAAATCTTGCATAAAAGCCGGATTACTAACAATTATAGAATCAGGGGTTTGGCTTTCTAAAATAGTCAAGTAATAGCGTAAATCAAAAGGTTTTACAAGCTCTAGTACTTCATTGAAACCCTTCTTATTATATGTTTTTTCGGGTTGTCGCATTTCAGCAGGAGAATACATCGCTTTTGCCATTCTTGTTTCGAATTTTACAACCAACTGAGCTGCTGTATTGGCCTTTTCTTGTGAATAGCCAATTAATTCAAATGCCTTTGAAACATGAACTTCATATCCTTTGAGAATTTCTTTTTTATTTTCATTTAAATAATATTCTTTATTCGGTAAACCAATACCACCTTGTCCCATGTAACATATATTATTGTTGACATTTTTCATGTCTTGTCTCACACTAAAATTGAAATTAGCTGAGATTCCCTCAGCATGGTGTTTTGAAATAATTTCTACAAGAAAATCTTTTCTATTAATGATTTCAATGCGAGATAGTTCAGCGGAAATACCATTGTACCCATTTTTATTTCGTGTTGTCATATCTAGAATAGATGTGTAGTAGTCACCGAGGATTTGTTTATCACTTCCGACCACTTGATTGTTCGCTTGAGCTTCTTCGAGTATAGCTGTAAGTTTTGATTTGTTATTTTGATCTAATTCATTAAAACTACCCCATTTGGATTCTGTATCAGGGATTTCATTAAACTTCACCCAAGAGCCATTGCAGAAGGTGAAAAAATCTTCTTTTGGACTAATTTTTAAATCCATATATGTAGGATCAATACTATACGCTGTTGTTACGTTAGGGATGAAGTTAACCTCTTTATAGCTTTTACAAGCGGTAAGGAGTAATGTAAAAAGTAAAAAATAAGTAATTAAATTTTTCATTAGTTTAGTTTTATCATTTTGACATGCGGTATTCCGTCTTCTAAATAACGTTTTGAGGTCGCTTCAAATCCATGTGAATTATAAAATCCCTCCAAATGTTCTTGTGCGGATAAAATTATAGTAACTTTTCCAAAAGTTTGTTCGATAAAGGAAATACTTTCTTTCATCAACAAATGTCCCAGCTTCATATTTCTGTAAGCTGGATCAGACACAACCCTACCAATAGCAGGTTCTGAAGAAACTAATTCGGGTGGAAGTATTCTCGAAGTAGCAATAATTTTATCATCATTTTTTACAAGGACATGAAAACAATGCTTATCCAATCCGTCGAGCTCTTGATAAGGACAATTTTGCTCAACTACAAAAACGGAAATGCGAAGCTGAATTAGGTCATGGAATTCATCTATACTGAGGTCCTGATAATGCTTAATTTCTGTTTTCATCCATGTTAGCTATTTAGAAAATCTTACCTGGATTTAAAATATTGTGCGGGTCGAATACCTTTTTTATTTCCCGCATGAGTCTCATTTCAGTTTCTCCAAAAACAATGTCTAAATAGGGTTTCTGCACAAGCCCAATTCCATGTTCTCCGGAAATGGTCCCGCCAAGTCTCGCTACCTCACTAAATAACTCTCTTATGGCAATTGGTAATTCGTCTCTCCAAAATTCATCGGATAAATTACCTTTTAAAATATTTACATGTAAATTACCGTCACCGGCATGACCATAGCATACGGAATGAAAACCGTATTTAGTACCTATTCGTTTGATGTGGCCGAGTAGTTCTGGCAAATAAAACCTTGGTACAACGGTATCTTCCTCTTTGTACATAGATTGAGATTTTACGGCCTCACCAGCTTTACGCCTTAGGCTCCAAAGTGTATTTTTTTGCGCTTCTGAATCTGCAAATAAGATTTCATCTGTTTCAAAACACTCTAATACCCCCACAATCTTTTCACATTCAGTCATCAGTTGATCGGGATCAAAGCCATCGACCTCAATTAATAGATGAGCTGCGTGATTTTCTGCAATTTCGATTGAAGACTCTCCTACAAATGCTTGAGTATAAATGAGCGCATCTCGTTCCATAAATTCTAAGCCACTAGGAATAATACCGGCTTGGAAAATCGCTGCAACTGCTTCACAGGCTTTTTGCGCATCGTAGAATGGAACCAGCATAAGCATATCATGTGTTGGGTGAGGAATCAATTTCAACACTATTTTTGTGATGATTGCTAAGGTGCCTTCTGAACCAATAATAAGTTGTGTGAGGTTATACCCGGTTGCATTTTTTAGGACATTGGCACCAGTCCATATAATCTCGCCACTGGGTAATACAATTTCCAAGTTTAAAACGTAGTCTTTTGTAACTCCGTACTTAACTGCTTTCGGTCCACCAGAATTCTCTGAAACATTACCACCAATGAAACAAGACCCTTTGCTTGCGGGGTCAGGAGGGTAAAAAAGCCCTTTTTCTTTTACCGCATTTTGTAAAACTTGGGTAATTACTCCTGGTTCAACAGTGACCTGATGATTTTTTTCATCAATTTCGATGATTTTGTCAAATTTCTCCATTGAAATAAGTACTCCGCCGTGATCTGATAAAGCACCTCCACTCAGGCCTGTTCTTGCTCCCGCAGGTGTAACAGGTATCTGGTTTTCATGGCAATAGCTAAGGATGGCAGAAACTTCCTCGGGCGTATTTGGCTTTAGTACAATTGCAGGAGGAAAGTTCAAATCCTCTGTTTCATCAGAGCCGTAAATTTTTCTAATCTCAACATCTGTAAAAGATCGGTTACCTAGTAGCTCTTCGAAGAACATTAAGTGAACACCTGCTAACATATTTTTTATTTAGTCAAAAGTAACAAATCATTAGTTACCACAAACTCAATTGAAAATTGTATTTTAGTGAAAAATTTAAATCATGTCAAAAGACGTTTATATTAT
>VGMK01000035.1 GCA_016866375.1 Bacteroidota bacterium | reverse complement strand
CTAACACGGGTTTTGCGTCAGGCGGGCGGACGTGCAAACTTGGAGCTTTGTGCTTCTATTCAAGTTCAGTGCTGGCAGATAGTTTTGTTCTCCGAAACCCGCCCGAACGCAAAGCCCGAAACCGTTATGGGTAAGTTAAACGAATAAAAACTCAAGAAGGTCTGCGAAAGCTAAAGGGCTGACCACCCAATGTGACAAAAAAATAGTATTATTAAACTGAAAAGGTGGAGACCAGAACCCACTCAAAAAAACAGGGCGAAATCTGAAAAGCCAAATGAGTAGGAACAAGATTCAAAATTTACAAAAATGAAAAATTTAATTTTACTTGGCAAAATGGCGTTTCCACATCAACCACAGTCTCCAATTTGTGTGCAGGAACTACTATTTGTTGTTATGTAGCTGACCAGAACGGTTGTACCACAACAGCATGTGATAGCATATCCTACCAAGGACAAAACTCAGGTGGTGGAGATACTTTAATAATAGCTGGTAATGGTGGATGCCTAAATCCGGTGGGAAGTGTTATCATGCAAATTGAGGATTGTAACTTCGATTTTAACGCGGTAGATACGGCCTACTTATCTTCTGTTATTTTGGGAACAAATCCTGCGGATTCTTTAACCACGTATTGGGTATTCGTTGATACAAATGGCGTAAGCACAACAATTACTTCAGTTTCTCCAGGATTTAATGCAAATGGTTGTTATGATTATACGCTCATTTTATTCTGTTCTCAGAAATCAACGAACATCAAGTACATTTTTGTTTCTGGTCAATATACTTACCAAAGTGCTGGAATTGAGTCTTTGGCTACAACTCCAAAAAAGCTTGTAAAAATTGTAGATCTATCTGGAAGAGAAGTTACGAATGAGAACGGTAACGGAATACTAATTTACCACTACTCAGATGGTTCACACCAAAAAGTGTTTGTTTCAAGAGGAAATTAATTCCTTGCAGCAAAAGAACACTTCAGATTATTCTGTTGATTTTACTAATTGAATGCAATTTTCATTTTTTGAGCGGAAATTTTATCCCCTATTAACGCTTGCTTTTTTGAGACAAGAGTAATACTTTACCGAATTAACTTAGCACCCCCAACTCCATGACCAATTCGAGTCGTTCGTCTAACTCCAGGCATAGGAGGTCGTGAATCACGCCGTATGAGGTCATAAAATCACGGTATATTTCCATCTTTTCCTCGCGACTTTGCGTACTTAAAAATAGGGCAATTTCGCTGTTCAGTAAATTTGGATCTTCCATTTCCGTGAAGCCAAAATTAGGATAGTTTCCCGCCAGCCAATCGTGAAAGAATTCTTCGTTTTCTCGCAAGGTGGTTTGCTGAATTTTGTAGGGAACATAATACATTCCGGCACATTGCACGGCGTATTCGTCTGCTTGGTTCAGGAGGTTTTGAAAATAATCGTTGTCTAAAAGTTTTTGCATGTTCATGGTTTCTAATTTGCGAACAAAGCAATGACAATAGTTCGTAAACTAAATACGTTCTGTTGCGAAATTTTACATGGAAATATAGCGAAACATAGGGTAGGGTATGAAAATGATGGTTGTCACCTTTGGATGAACGTAAAATTTGTGTACATTCATATTCTAATTTTATTCGAATGTCTTTTCCAGATCCTTATCAGCTTGATGATAACACCAAATTGTTACACATCAAGGAGCAAATAATGGAAATTAAGCTCCAACTTGCCAAACTCGCTATTCAAAAGGAAGAGGTGATAAGCAAACAGTATTACGAAAAGGCGTCTGAGTTGAGGATGGAAGAAAAACACCTGATCAACCTTCTCATGGAGCAGCGATTGGTATTAATTCGTCGCCAAACCGGGCTTGAACCCACTGAAGAAAATTTAAAAATTCAGGCCATGTGTCAAGAGGTACTGCGTGAAATTAGTACGGTGGATGAGTCAAAAACCTTTTATCAAGAATTATTTCAAGAATTCCGCGTCAAGCTTCTACAAGATTGCGAGGAGCTTACACAACGCAAGAACGATTGCTTAGCCGCACAAAATTTCGTGGAGGCCAATGTACTTCGCGACCACATTTTCAAGATCGGGGATTTTTTAGCCAAACACAGCGGGAAATGATTTTTAATATGTTCAGGGTAAAGTCTGCTACTAAATCACTTACCTCATTACTTATCGCACTGGGATTTCTTGTGATTACACTAAGTTCCTGCGATGCTAAAAAATCAGATAAAGCCGGAGGTAGTTATGTCAAACCATCTTTAAACTACAAAGGTCAAACACGCAAAGGGCATGTTCGCAAGAAAGTAAGTACCGATAAAAACGCCATGAAAAACCAAAATCGGTCGAGGTATTATTACCAAACCAGGGGGAAGTATCGGAGGAAGAAAAAATGAATGTATCTTTAAAAATAGTATAAGGAGGCAAACGCGAGTTTGAACGAACAGGGATTTACCCAGAATACTTGTTGTTTTATTTTCCTGAGCTCAAAAGAACTTGGCAAGTTAAATTGCGCAACGAAACCCAACGCGGATATTTGAAAATAAAGGGAATGAATCAGTTCGAATACGTCTATAAAAACGGAAATTGTAAAATCAAATCGAACGCTGCCAAAACCTTCACAAAAATTGAAGATGTGTTAATGATGATGTGCGATTAAGTTTGTGAATTTATAATCAAGTTTAATTGGTTCATCGAGAGCCGATGTATTGAGATCAAAGGAGGGAGTGGTATCGAAAGAGGAAAGATGGAAGGTACTTTTTTGCGCCCAAAACCGAAAGCGTCAAACATTCTAAAACATGGCGTGTTTTTGTTGTATGGCCAAAAGAACCTCAATAAATGATGTGCGTGAATTGTCGGATTTGAACGACCTCAACTGCATCGTAAAAGACAAGCGTATTGCCAAAAGAGCCCATGCCAAAAAAGAGCGTCGGAATAGGCACTATGTGAAGGTTTTGATTAAATCTCAATTGAACAATGAAGTATCGTAACTTTCCAACTCCGATATTCTTCTCACTTCTAGCAGTCGTTCAGCGTATTTTGTTCCGTTGAGGGATGAAATTACCACACCGTAATGGTTTTTCGCACTCGAACAATGAATGAATTGAATGATTCCATCGTTATTTTCAACAACAATACCCACATGCCCTGCCCTGCGATTTGAAGGGTTTGTTCCTGTGAAAACTAAACAATCACCTTTTTGGCAAGCTTCTAGTTCCACTTTGGAACCAAAATGAATATACTCACTAGAGGTTCTTGGGCAATTAATACCAAAAGATCGGTAAACATAACTAGTAAATCCAGAACAATCGAAAGATACTCCAGGCTTTGAAGTACCGTATTGATAAGTAACACCCAATTGCTTTTTAGCAAATTCTAGCAAAGAATCTACCTGCACCGATACTGAGTCTTGAGCCATCGAAAAACCGAAAACGAAAAATACAAAAAGTGCTAGCAGTAGTTTCACACGGCAAAACTACAATTTCTTTTAAGCGCAACCAAAAGTGGTGAACCAAGGAAATTTAACCTCAAAATTGATAATTACCTAGATTTAGCTAAGAAATTTGAGGAAATAGGTGCCGCACGCATAAAGTTAAAGAAATATAATTTTTAAGACAAAAAGAGACTTATACCACTAACGGATAATGACGGGCATTCCTATTTGCACACTTTCATAGACTACAGGAGTTACTTTAGGTGGTATGTTCACGCAGCCATGAGAACCACTATTTTGATAAATACTTGCACCAAAACGCCTTCTCCATGTTGCATCATGCAAACCATAACCTTGATAAAATGGCATCCAATAACTTACAAAAGTCCTGTAACCAGGTCCCTTTAAGGTGCGGTTTTGTTGTTTGTGGAGTATTTTGAAAATTCCCTTAGGAGTGGTACGTTTCAATTTTTCATTTCCCGTAACCACGTCCGTCTCCAGAAGTAAACTTCCGCCACGAAATAGCCATAATTTTTGATCCGAGATACTTACCTCAACAAAGTCTGTGTATCCTTGTCTTACTCCTTGTGGTATACTTCTATTCACCAAGACAATCTCCCTTTTTTTAATCTTTCCCTCGGGTATCATTTTCATCAAGTTTTCAACTTCTTCAAAAACATTCACGCGCGGAAACGTCATTTCGGTCGTAGTATCTGCAGGGTCTTGTTTTGCCATTTCTTCTAAAACCTCACTCAAAGGTCTCTCAATTTCTCCTGCAATTTGTTGAATAAATTTTTGAGTTGCATAATAATCAACTTTTACTTTCAAATCCCCGTCAAGTGAAAGCCATGAACCAAAAACCTTTCTGCCTAGTTTGTAGTTTTTTTCTTCAAAACGGTATTCAATATTAGACTTTAAACAATTTTCTAGATTTTTCTTTGCTTGTAGGATTTCCTCAGATGATTCAATGTATTTGGGTTTAATATAAACATCACCATCCGCGAGTTGAATTAGGTTATTTCTTCTTTCAATACTTTCTTTCAAACGAATTCGCAACAAAGAAGTATCAATTTCATCTCCATGAAATTCTTTTTCTAACTCAAACCGATCCCGCTTGTACACATAATTAGCATTTCGCGACGGTTCAAAAGGTAAATCATGAATGTATCCAAGAAAATTTGTCAATCCAGAATCTAAATGATTCGATTTCCAAATGGTATCTGCCCAGGAGGTACTATCACCTTTTTGAAATGTCTTAACAATAAAGTTATAATTCTTATTTTTTTCAGTTGGCAATTCCACAACGAACAACACATCCAATTGATCACGTCCTTTAACTTTTATTTCACGCCGATTCGATGAAAGGGCATTTTTATTAGTTTCCTCTGCAGACTCCTCTTGACATGCACTTCCAACATATATTAACACAACAATAATTGATAACAACTTTAAGGCTTTAATCCCAATTTTATTACTGATAAATGTAAACTGAATCATCAATTAAGAATTTTCAATTCAAATTAAAGCAATTAAATGGTATAAAAAAAATATACAATTCTGTAACACCTATTTTTTTTAGGAATTAATTTTCATAGGAAATAAATGTGTACATTTAAGGTCGTCCTTTTTTAGAAAGGGAAGATCTAAGGAATTTTGCCTTTCCACGAAAAACAGAAGTAAACAATGAAATCAACTGTAAAGTTAAACTTGAAATAATTTATGAACATGAATGAAAATGAAAATTAAAACAAATGATATGAAAAAATCAATAAAATTTATAGGTGCTGCACTTTTTGTTTCTTCGCTAATCACGAGTTGTGGAAATGAAAGCCAATCAAGCGAATCTGCTAATAAGTCAAATACTTCGGTAGCAAATAACCAAAACAACTCGCAAAAACAGGACAAGCAGAACTTAGATTCCATAAATAAAGCCTTGAGTGAAATAAAAGTTAGCATTTATAACCATGACGCTATTGTATACGACTCTGAAGGTTGGATTATGATGGAAGATAATTCTGCCAAAATAAAAGAGGTTAAAGATTTCAATTCTACTAAATCGTTTGCTTGCAAGAAAGGAAATTACATCCAAAAACTTACAATTGAAGGAGTTTTTAACGGAATTGATATTAAATTTTTAGATGCAAAAGATAATGTTGTACAAGAATTTAAAAAATATAATCTACAAAATTCAATCAGCTATAGTGATGTAGATTATCAACCTGTAAATCAAGTAGAAAAAGAAAGAAAAGATAAATTCTACCAACCTTGGTTTGAAAAAGCCAACAAAATTCAGTTAATATATAACGACAGTATCTTTTACACGGGTACATGGAAAAGCAATGGCCACTTTATTCAATAAATAACCTTTGCCTTCCGCATATAATAAAAGATAAATTACCTTAAACTTTTTTCATTAAAAACCTTGAAAACCATGAATGACAAAAACAACTTCCTCACCCTTACCTTAAATTTACAGCCACATTAGTATTCGTGACCTTCGCAATATTTAGCTGTTCAGACAATAAAAGTGAAGATTCAAAAAAACTCTAGAACAATTCGTTTATCTTTTAGCTTAAATTGGAATTTAAAATTATTCGTAATTCAGTATACATAAGAAACGAAACCATTAACGATATAATTCTTTCCAGAGCTCAGCTTCTGAATGGAAAATGTCTCGAAATTTCCTTTGATCAATTCAATTTGTTTAATTTTTTTGAATTCCGTTTCCTTTTTATCATCGTTCCACATTAATACCTCTACTTCATCAATCATTTCCTCATAACTGCAATATGCCTCAGATTGCCTTAACTTTAATAATGAGGTTACTCCATAGTTTTTAATATATAGCGGATGGTAAGGCGTTAACTCAATCATTTTTGAGTCTGTCTGTATTTTAAGGAGCGTATGATGAGTTGTTTTAACGGAATGAATCAATTTCGTATCCACTAAGCGATTGGTATTAAAATCTATGCTTCGAATGCTAGATTCATTGCTTAATTTTTCAGTGGAAACAAATTGAGTTCCTGCGAGAATTTTAGTATTGATTGAAAAACAGCACCCCATGCTTGTAATTTCTGAAATAGCGACATCTTTCCATTTCAATCCAGGGTAAACCTCTACAATTTCGAATTTATATCGATTGTAAACATTATCTGTTGGTAAATTAAAGTTTTGATGTCCCATTAAGTCCTGAAGTATAACGAAACAAATTAATTTATTATCGCCGTATATTTTCAACTTTTTTACCCTTGAATTATTTTTCCACGAATCATAAGACTTCTGATAACCATTAAAAATAGCGATATTGTAACTTCCGTGAGGTAAATTAACTTCAAAATATTCTCCTATTCCATAATCTGACTTTCCTTCAACCCAAGCAGTCCTTGGATCATTGTCTATTAAATTTGGTGCTCCGTATGTGTTAGAACCATTTTGTGCAAGTTTTGAGGATGAATAAGCAAAGCTTGGTGACTCTGTACAACCACTTCCGTAAACAAATGGATATTCCTCTTCATTAATTCTATTTTGATTGATGATATAATCCCAGTTTACTTTAGCCTCTCCATCCTCGGCATAAACTGTCCTAATTTGAGACATTATCTCTTGTTGCGTTAAAAAATAAAGTAAAAGTAAAAATGTGTATTTCATGAGAAAAATTTTTTTAAAGATAATATAAATGATTTGGATTAAATAAAAACATACGCTAAAGATTGCAAAGCTATTTTATATCCCGTGGATGCCACTTGTTTTTCGTGTGATAAAAACCTGAGGGCTTAAAAATCTCGTTTTTCAAGAAATTCCAAAGAGAATCATCCCGATGTCAAAGCAGGAATAGACTGTAACCAAGCAATTGATAAAGCACAAAGAGAATTTGATCAATGAATAGAAGACGCACAATGTGATTTAGATCAATTGGTTTATAATCTTCGCAATATTATGATGATTTTTGATACGTATCTCAACCATAGTAAATTGTTGAAGTATTACATCTAAATAAATTTGAAAAAAATTAGAACAGGCCTATGAAAGGAATCCGTTAACATCCTATAAATCAACCTTAATACATCGCTTAATTAATTCCATTGATTTTTTTATTCAAAAAAAAACACGTAATTTACCTCAATGAAACAGGTATTAACAGTTGTATTTATTTCTTTTTTCGCTTATTTCGGGTCAACACAAAACACCTCCAGTTACTTTGCTAAATATAAAAAATTAGCCGATAGTTTAAGTGTAACTTATGGCATTCCATCGTGTGTAATTTTAGGAGTTGCCTATCATGAGTCGGGCGGAGGAACTAGTATATTGGCAAAAAAACTACACAATCACTTTGGCATTAAAGGCGATTGTAATTTTGCAGTGTCACATCATAAAAGTAGCTACAAATATTATCCAAAAGTTGAGGATTCATACATTGGGTTTTGTAAATTGGTTGCCAACAAAAAAATGTATGCCCAAATGAAGGGTTCTACGGACTGTCAACTTTGGTTAAAGAAAATTGCTGCAACTGGTTATGCCGCAAATGCAAGCAAATGGTCTGGATACGTGAACTCAATTATAAGAAGATATTGTCAATAGTATAATATTTATCCTGGATGAATTGTAGTAGTCTTTAATTTATTACGTTTCATTAATTGTTGTACAGTTGTTCCCCTTTTTCTAGAAATGCTCGAAAGTGTTTCACCTGATTTTACGACATGTTTTCTGGTAACCGATTTCTTTACAGGCGTAGAATAGTTTTCTATTATATTTTTAGGTGCATTATTCTGATTTGATTCAACTGGCTCTTATTTCACAAGCGGTTTATTTGCTACGATATCTTCAATAACAAATATTTGATTCTATTTTTCTTGACCTTTACACGGAAAATGCTCCTTTTTTTTGTTCTTCCGTAAATTGATTAAGTGGATTAACCTTGTAATTCATAATGGCTGTTTTGTCATGTTCATAGCCAATATAATTTTTATCGGAGTATCTTCATCAAGAAAAACTAAACAAGAAATAAAGGACTGCAAACCGAAATACCGAAGTTGATGATAATTTACTATCGACCTCTTATTCACTCAGCATAAATACTTTATTTTTTGTGGCTATTATTTTACTAATCGTATACTGTCATGAGTAGCATCTTTTGCTAATTTACAAATCAGAAATTCTTCATAACCCACTGAAAGCTTAAAAATATTTTGCAGCGGAATATCCAATAAATATGCCCACAAACACCTGATTACGCCTGCATGAGTTATGATTAAAACTTTCTTATGTTTCTTTTTTCTTAACTTGTTAAAAAACAATTGAACTCTCAGAAATAATTCATGTAAACTTTCACCGTTGGGAACCTTAATGTTCACAAAGTCATTCATCCAATGGTTCAACTCAGTTTGATTTATTTCATTCCAATCTTTATTTTCCCAATCGCCAAAGTTCAATTCATGCAAAGAATTATGAAAGGCGACGTTTGGGTACTGAAGTGCAGAAACTAAGGCTTTACACCTTGGCGAGGGGCTGCTGTAAACTTTGTCAAAACGTGTTGGTAATTGATTCTTGTAGATTTCAACATCTTTATCGAAACTAGCGGCCAAAGGAACATCCGATTGCCCATAACACATGTTTTTACCAAGCGCTACCGGAGTGTGGCGAATTACATACACTTCCATAATGCTAAAAACGTTAAAAGGGAAATACATTCTCCCAATTGCTGGACTGCCCCAAGACAATCGCCGGTATACCCGTCAATCCATTTTGTAAAATACCTTTTTGAATAGAACCAAAGTAAAATTAATGGCAATAAAACACAACAAAATTGCCAATGGAAAACACATAAAATGGCGAGTGGAAGTAAGCCAAAAAAATAGGAACCAAAAATTTCTCTGAACCCATGTGCTTGAGCTATGGGCTTCGCTTTACTTTTTTCGTCATCTCTCGAGTAATCAGAGGTAAATACAATATTAATCGCGGTAAGCCTGGATAGCGAATGATAGCTAATAAAGAGAAGCGGAATAAGGTAGAATTTTTCTTCATCCACAGCAGAAAATAAATTTCGGAGCGAAAAAAACTTGAGCATAAATAAGACGATTAACGCAATTACACCATAAACACCAACCCGACTGTCTTTCATTATTTCCAATATTTTTTCTTTTGTCCAACCACCTCCAAAAGCGTCAAACACATCTGCCAAACCATCTTCGTGAAAAGCACCGGTAACAAGCAAGCCCGCCAATAAGGAAAAGATAACCGCCAAATTGGAATCAAATACAAAGGAGCACAACCAAAATGTTGCGAAAGAAATTGCACCCACAATCCATCCAATAAGTGGAAAATATCGCGTTGCCTTGTTGATGTATTCGGGGGAATGGTCGATGTGTTTTGGGCAGGGAATCCTGGTGTAAAACATCAGCGCAGTGAAAAATATTTTTACTTCCTCTTTCACCTTAGCCTTTATTACTCACCCCGGCACTTTCAAAACTTGCCATTTCATTTAAAAATGCCACAGCACTCTCAATGATAGGATATGCCACAGCACATCCTGTACCTTCTCCCAAACGCATATTCAGTTTAAGAAGAGGTTCCACCGCAAAATGGCTCATGAGAAGTTTATGGCCGTATTCATCACTCAAGTGACAAAAAACAGCGTTGTTAATTATTGAGGGGTTTATCTTACAGGCCACAAGGAATACACTGCTTGCGATAAAACCGTCTACCAAAATCAGCATATTTTTTTCAAAAGCTGCCAGCATGGCCCCACACATTTGCGCCATCTCAAACCCGCCAAAAGTTTGCAATACCAGCTTTGGGTCTTCGATCGGTCCATGGTATTCTTTGGCTTGTTTTAAAATGGAAATTTTGTTGGACAATTGTGTGTCATTTAGACCCGTGCCACGCCCAACACATTCTTCAATTGGTAAATTACACAAGGAACTCATCAGCATGGAAGCAGAAGATGTATTCCCTATGCCCATTTCACCAAAGCCAATGACATTGCATGAATTTTGGTATTGAGTAGTGACTATTTCCTTTCCTTTTTCAAAACATTGCTCGAGTTGAAATGCTGTCATGGCTTTCTGGTTCAAAAAGCTTTTCGTCCCGTGGGAAATTTTTGAGTCAATTAATTTTTCGTTGGCCGGGAAATCATAATTCACACCGGCATCAACCACTTTGAGCTCGATATTGTGTTGGGCTGAAAATACATTAATAGCAGCGCCACCGTTCAGAAAATTCATCACCATTTGAAAAGTCACTTCCTGCGGATAAGCACTAACACCTTCATTAGCAATACCGTGATCCCCTGCGAAAACTAAAATTGATGGATTCTGTAAAGTGGGAGATTCCGTATTTTGAATCAATCCTATTTGCAATGCTAATTTTTCTAATGCTCCCAGAGCACCCAAAGGTTTGGTCTTAAAATCTATTTTATGTTGAAGTTTGTCGCGCAGCATATCCTCTAAATTACGTGATGACGTTTTCAAACTAAATGTGATAAAAAGATAGTTCTATGAACGTAAGGCCCAATCGGGGCCTGCAAATATACAAAAATTAAAGCCGAGAAAATTCGGTTAGCTGATTATTGTGGTTTATTAGTCAAGAGGGATTTTCTATTTTTACATAGGGGCTGGCTTATTACTGTAAAACAATCTTCCGAACTGTTACCTTATTATTCTGCGGGTCAATGAGTTCCACGAAATAAAAACCGTTTCCAGCCCATTTACTTAAATCAAGGTAGAATTGTCTTTGGTTTATTGCACTTTGGAATACTTGTTGACCGGAGGAGTTTGTAATTGTTATGCTGTACCTGGTCAGAGCCACATAGTTTCCATTGTCAATGGTAATGTGGTCACTTGTCGGGTTCGGATATATCAAAATTGTATGTTCATTGTTCGGAGCGGGTAAACTCAAGGCGGTATTGATAATTAGCGTATCGGTTACGGTGGTGAGCAGTGTATCACTCACAGTGATGTAGGTTGTGTCTTAAATATTCGTTGTCAAGGTATCATAAATCGTATTGTTCGTGGTTATTGAACCCAAAATTGTTTTATTTCCGATAAGCTCATTAAATAACTATGGGGTATCAATATCGTCAATTTTCCCTCGTTCATAGGGGTGTAGAGAACCACGAGTTTAAAAGGAGTGTAGCTTTTATAAAATCAGGAAATTCACTATTCATGAAACAAGAACGTAATATCTTTTGGAAATTTAATCCCGAGAAGATTAAAAATGTATTAAAACTCCAAAAAAAATTAAAACACCGATTAACACAATAAATTAAAGAAACACACGTTAGTATGGGTAACTAAAATTATTTTTTATGAGATACTTATTTATTTCTGCTATGCTGTTATCTATCTTTTCTTGTAAAGATGGGGATGATGCTGCTTTTTTTAATAATACGAATGAAACTGTATTTGAGATTAACATTCCAATGTCGATTCCATTTGATAGAACCACAACACCTGTTGTTGTAGAATTTTATGATAACAAAGAATTTAAAGGCAAACCTTCAGAATCCCAGAACTTTTATATGGTGGAAAAAGATGAAAATGATAAAGAAAAGGTAATTGTAGAGTATAATTCGACATCTATTAATTTACTCGAAGAGGGAAATTATTTTGCGCTTTGTTTCATAGATTTAAATAAAAATGGCAGCAGAGAAAATAATGAACCTATTGAGTATTTCGCTTCTCGAGAAAATCCAGAAAAAATTAGAGTTTTGAAAGAATCTCGTCGGACAATTAAATTTTATTTCGATAATTAAAAACGAAAAACCCAGATTATCTGGGTTTTTTACGTTCTGGACGCGTTGTCCATTTCAGTATTTTCAACAGTTCAAGACTCTTGTTGAAGATGCTTACAAATGACTACCAATAGTGTAGACACAAAAATATTTAGTAAAATTACAAATGTTGAAAGACAAGATACCAGGAGATAAACCGTCCCCCCTTCAAAATTTGCAGAGAAAAGTCTGTTAAAACAAAATCCCTAAAACATTGATGCATTTTAGGATTTCTTAATTCCTACAGCCACATAAGACTTCTCTTTAACGATGCGTTGTGCGGTTTGGACGGGAGTCCTATATTAAAATGCTGTAAAACTAAATTGAAAGTCTAAAAAATGCCATTACACGCCGATATCTTAATCCAATATTTTACTGAGATACGAACTCTTTGACATTTACCTTCCAGAGAAAGGACTGATCATGACTCGAGGGGAAAGTATCGGAGAGAGAAAAATCAAAAGTACTTTATGCGCTAAGAACCGACATCGCCAAACATTATAAGGTATGGTATGTTTCTGTTGAGTCAAAAAAACTGAATTAAACTTCTGTTCAGTCTTAGGATTTAATTGTTGCTGAAAGCCTCTTACAACCTCTAAGACTTGGTCGGTTTCTTATTCAATACACGTTAACACAAAACTAAATGAACATTATTTTGTTTAATGTTTAAAATAACACATGAAACAAAACTACATACACAGCGACGCTGATGGCATAGACGTAATTGATGCTATCGATATTTTAATTGATGAATACGGGGATGAACACGTGAGTACATCTGCTGAAACTCCTTTAAGATCGGATGCCTTCCAATTGAGCGATGCAGAAAAAATTGAGAAAATAGCTGTGCACTTCGGTCAGATAATGGATATCTTGGGTTTGGATCGCAAAGATGACAGCTTGAGCGGTACACCAAAACGCGTAGCAAAGATGTATGTAAAAGAAATATTTAGCGGCCTAAATCCCGCAAATTTTCCCTATATAAAGCTATTTGAAAATAAATATAATTACAACCAAATGCTCGTTGAAAAAAACATTGTTTTTTATTCTAATTGCGAGCACCACTTCGTGCCAATTATTGGTAAAGCACACGTTGCATACATATCATCAGGAAAAGTTATTGGCCTATCCAAAATCAACAGAATTGTCCAACATTTCGCAAAGCGTCCTCAGGTACAAGAACGTTTGACTATGCAGATCAGTGAGGCTATGAAAAAAGTACTCGAAACAGAGGATGTCGCAGTTGTTATAGATGCTACACACCTTTGTGTTTCGTCAAGGGGAGTGAAAGATGTTAGCAGCAGTACCGTAACCTCTCACTTTACAGGTAAGTTTGAAGAGAAGGACAAAAAAACTGAATTTGTAAAATATATAAAGTTGTAGTTGATGCCGTGAGGCGGGGTCAATTAAAATCACAGCGTCGTTAATCAAAATATCGGAAGATCTTAAATTTCATAATTTTTACCACCAGGTAGTTACGTTTCTTGAATATTGGCGACTTTCCTTAATAATAAAAACCTAAGGTCAATAAAATAAAAATAATTCAAAAAAAAATAAAAATGGAAAGTTAATCGGTTCTTGCCATTTTAAAAATTTCCTATTCGGATTCTTCCTAAAAAATTATTTTGTTTAACTTTTTTTATTTTTTTTTAAACAAAATTAAAACAGTGTTGTTTTATATTAGTTAAAAC
>VGMK01000034.1 GCA_016866375.1 Bacteroidota bacterium | reverse complement strand
TCGGTTGGGATGTAGCATTTAAAGAACTGTCTGTAGGAGACTTTGCTAAAATCGAGATGCCGGCATCTTTTGCATACGGTTCTAAAGGTCTCGGAGACGTGATTTCTGCCAATTCAAGCATTTGGCTGTATGTAAAAATACATTCATTTGTTTCTCCAAGTACAGATTCTGCTGGAATTAAATCTTGGTTAATTAAAGGTGGACAATCTTCTGAATTAGATAAAACGGATGATAAGCAGTTTTATCTTCACATGACCGCCTCCACAAAAAGGAACCCAAATGTTATTAATACATATTTTAATAATACACCAATACGCTACATACCTGGTCAAAATGCGCTCGTTCCCGGCCTGCGTAAAGTTTTAAAGAATGCTAAAGTTGGTGAGCATTATTTTATCCTGCTGGAAGCTAATCAGGCTTATGGTAAATATGGTTTTTCGAATAAGGTAAAGCCAAATGAATCAGTTCTGTTTAGTGTTGAAGTTGATGAAATAAAAGCCATTTGATTTTTTTTATAATTTTATACTTTGTAATAACACATTTTGTCATTTAAGATTATCTTATTTTTTTTAATAATAAATGTTCCACTTTTACGAGCACAAAAATGTGTAGATACCATTGAGACAAATATTGGAAAAATACTAATTTTTTCGAACCAAACTTGGCGTTTATATAACGAGAATACATTTGATGGCATCATGAATAAAAGAGTACATGATTTTATGACAAAAAATCAGGTTTTCTCCTACAAAATAAATTGGAACAATAACTCTTGCTTTTCGGGGGTGCGTAATGACCTTGGTCAATTGAAGGACTCTATTTGGGTGCATGTGAATGGCGGAGAAAGTAGCGCGTATTTTCCTCCTGTGTCTGGAGCCGTTACATCAACATATAAGTATAGAAATGGCAGGTACCATTTAGGAATGGATTTAGATCTCGAAACAGGGGATACGGTATATGCTGCATGGTCTGGTAAGATACGCTATGCTAAATACAACGAAGGAGGTTATGGGAATTTAGTTATTATGAGACATCCTAATAGTTTTGAGACTTTTTATGCCCATTTAAGTAAGATTTTAGTTTATCCAAATCAAGAGGTAAATGCAGGAGACGCAATAGGTTTAGGCGGAAACACAGGTAGATCTTATGGGTCGCATTTACATTTTGAGGTAAGATTTTATGATGCCACGATAAATCCCGAGGAGATTATTGATTTTCAGTCAAAAAAAATAAAGAAGGACAGTGTGCTATTGCACAAATCTTTATTTCGGGCGGGGGCAAAACCTAGTGATTATTATCTTTCTGAAAGCATTGACGAATCGGATAATGAAAAAAAGGTTTTTGATGAATCAAGTGATCAACCTGCAACGGTTAAACCAAAGCCTGTTGTGCGTTCTACACAAGCTAAATATTACAGAGTGAAATCAGGAGATTCGCTTTCGACGATTGCACGAAAGCATAATACAACTGTTTCTCAACTCTGCAAGCTTAATGGTTTAAAAACTACCAGCGTGTTACAAGTAGGTAAAAGTCTCAGAGTGAAATGAAAAGGGTATTTTTGGCTATTTCATTTTTATTTTTGATAGTGGCATGTTCCGATTACTCGAGGATTGTGAAAGGAGATGATTATTCGCTGAAATTTGAAACAGCAAATGCCCTTTACAACAAGGAGGATTTCGATCGTTGCATTGTTTTGTATGAACAAATTTACCAACATTCACCTCGGACCGGCGAAGGTGAACTTGCATACTATCGTTTGGCGAAATCATATTTTGAAACAGAGGACTATTACATGGCAGCGTATTATTTTGATTCATATTTATCGCGATTCCCTTTTGGTCCAAAGGTTGAAGAATCGATGTTTATGAAAGCACTTTGTAGTGTACGAAACTCTCCAAGTTATTATCTCGATCAAGGTGAAACCGATAAGGCAATAAATAATATTCAGGATTTTATAAATCGTTATCCTGACGGTAATCGAGTGGATACTTGTAATTTAATAATGGATGAATTACGATTTAAAATTGAACGGAAGGATTTTGAAGAGGTAAGACTTTATTCAAAAACTGAAAATTACCGCGCTGCAGTAACTTCTGCAGAGATTTTTTTATCTAAATACAGTAAATCCGTATTTCTTGAAGAAAACGGCTATTTATTGGTAATGAATTCGATTTTACTTGCACAAAACAGCATTGACAGTAAAAAACAAGAAAGAATTGAAAAAACTATGGAAAGATTCCGTAACTTTGCCTTCCAATTCAAAAATTCTAGTTATTTAACCAAGTTAAAAACAATGGTGGAAAAAATGGAATTGGATCAAGATTTAAAATAAGTTAATGAACATGAGTGTAAAAAATTTTGCAGCTGAAAAGACAACGGTAACAAGAGATACCATTCTGTTGGAGGAGAAAACCGGAAACATCTATGAATCCTTAGTAGCTATTTCCAAAAGGTCAAATCAAATTAGTGTGGAGATGAAAGAAGAGCTCAATCAAAAGTTGCAAGAATTCGCGTCTTCTAGCGATAATTTGGAGGAGATTTTTGAAAACAGAGAACAGATCGAAATCTCTAAACATTATGAGCGCATGGCAAAACCAACTGCCATAGCTACCCAGGAATTATTAGAAGATAAAATTTATGTTCGTCATCCTGAAGAAGATCAATAATGACAGGAAAGCGCATCCTTCTCGGAATAACAGGAGGTATTGCAGCGTATAAAATTGCTTACCTCATAAGGATTTTAAAAAGTAAAGGGGCAGATGTCAAATGTGTAATGACTCCTGCCTCTTCTGATTTTATAAGCCCACTGGTTGTCAGTACGCTTTCAGAGAATCCTGTTGCAATAGAATTTTGGAATAAAGGCTCGGGTGAATGGAACAACCATGTGGAACTAGCTCTCTGGGCAGATCTCTTTCTCATCGCGCCTGCAACGGCAAATACGATTTCTAAAATGGCTTCAGGTGCCTGCGACAACTTACTTTTAGCCACTTATTTTTCGCTTAAATGCAAAACAATTATTGCACCAGCCATGGATTTGGATATGTATCAACATCCAACGCTACTCCGCAATCTTCATCAATTAATTGCAGACGGCGTGCAGGTAATACCGGCGACCTCCGGAAAATTAGCGAGTGGTCTTGAAGGGCAGGGTAGGATGGAGGAACCGGAGAGAATTGCAGATTATTTAAATGAGGCCATTTATTCAAATATAATTTCTGAAAGAAAACTACTTATAACAGCCGGCCCTACCTATGAAAAAATAGATCCCGTGAGGTACATCGGAAATTTTTCGAGTGGAAAAATGGGATTTGAATTAGCAGAAAAAGCACTTTTAATGGGATATCAAGTTACGTTGATATCTGGACCAGTCAACCTTGAACTAGTCCATCCTCTTCTGAAAAGAATTGACGTATTATCTGCTCGAGACCTCATGGATTGTGTCGAAGAAAACTGGAGTTCTCAGGATGTTGGTATTTTCGCTGCTGCTGTTGCGGATTACCGCCCGATTGAAATGGCAAGCCAAAAAATAAAAAAGAAATCCGCTGATTTTGAATTAAAACTTATACGAAACCCGGATGTTCTGGAGTGGGCGGCAAAAAATAAAAAGAAAGGACAGTATGTGATGGGGTTTGCATTAGAAACCAATAATTCCAGTGAGTATGCGTTATCTAAATTGAATGACAAAAATTTGGACGCTATTGTTATGAATTCAATGGAAAATGAAGGAACCACCTTTCAATCAGATTGGAATAAAATTACTATTTTGAACAGAGATGGGACAAGCGAATATTTTGACAAAAAACCAAAATCGCAAGTAGCATTGGATATTCTAAATTTTATTGAAAAAGTATGCTGAAATACTACCTGTCTATACTGTTTTTGTTTGGGTTTGTCATAAAAAAATATGCGCAAGAGCTGAATTGTCAGGTAGATGTTATCGTTGATAATAAGGTTGAGATTACCTCCACGGAGAAGGAAATTTTAGATCAATTAAAACAAATGACATTCGACTTTATGAATAATACCACATGGACCAAAGATAAATTCAGTATTGAAGAGCGTATAAATTGTATTTTACGTATTCAAGTAAAAGGAATTGCAGGTACTGGAAATTATATCGGGAGTATATCCATTCAATCAAGTAGACCTGCTTTTAATTCCAATTATAATTCAGTTTTATTTAATTTTCAAGACGATGACGTCCAAATAGCATTCTCTCGAAATACCGTTTTGCAGTATGCTCAAAATCAATTTAAGGATAACCTAACCTCAATTCTAGCATTTTACGCATATTTTATCATTGGAATGGACTATGATTCATTCTCCCTAAAAGGCGGAACACCTTATTTTACCGAAGCTCAACAAATTGTTTCAACTGCTCAATCTACTAACTTTGCGGGTTGGAAATCAAGCGAGTCAGGTAAAAAGAATCGTTTCTGGCTGGTAGATAATATTTTGCATCAAATTTATGAACCTTTGAGAGAGTGCAACTATACATATCATCGCGATGGAATCGACAAGTTGTACGAGAACAAGCCGTCTGCAAAAAAAGCCATGTTTGATGCACTGGATAAACTAAATCCCATTATTCAGTTGCGGCCAAACAACGTGAATGTTCAAAACTTTCTCTACGGGAAATTTTTAGAATTTAAAGGTGTTTTATCGGACTCAGAATTGAAAGAAAAAACTGATTTTGTAAATCTTCTAAAAAAGTTAGACTCAGGAAATTCTTCCCGTTATGCTGAAATAATGAATTAATATGCTCAAGCAGCTTACTATTCAAAATTTTGCAATAATAGAACGGGTGAAATTAAGCCTTCAACCAGGTTTTACAGTTATTACAGGAGAAACCGGATCTGGTAAGTCTATGTTATTGGATGCTTTACATTTGATCTTAGGCGAACGCGCGGATTTCAGTATCATTGGTGCATCGGCTAATAAAGCCGTTGTAGAAGGAAAATTCGATTCAAATCAAGAAATAAGTTCGTGGTTAAAGCGTCATGAAATTGATCAGGATGATGAACTCATCGTTCGACGCGAGATAACAAAGGAGGGGAAATCAAGAGCATTTATCAACGATACTCCCGTTAATTTAAATCTTCAACGTGAATTGGCAATTAAATTAGTTCATATTCATTCTCAGTTTAACACCATTGAACTAAAAGATAAGCGCTTTCAAATGGAATTGTTTGACCATTTGGCAGACACCTTTGATTTAGCCTCCTCCTTTCAAAGAGAGTTTACGTGTTATCAGGAAGAGAAAAGTAAACTTAATACCTTAAAGAGTACGTTACATGACGCAGAGAAGTCAATAGACTATACACTTTACTTGAGAGAGGAACTGTCGAAATTGAATATGTCTTGCATCAACTATGAGGACTTAGAAAAGGAATTGAGGCGTGCAGAAAATCAAAGTGGTTTGAATGAATGTTATGCGAGTATTGCATCTGTAGAGGAAGAGGGCAATGCATTGGATATCTTAAAACGGCTAAGTTCGTTAACGGACAAATGGTCTGATATTGATGGACGGTTGAAAGAATTATCAGAAAGAATTTTAAGCGTTCGTCTAGAGTTGAAAGATATTGCCTCTGTTGCAAATGGCAATATTTCAGAATCAGAGTTGTCAGTATCAGAAGCGAGTGAATTAATGCAAAAGATTGATGAATTCAATCGGCTACTCAATAAACATAAATGTAAAAACCAAGAAGAGTTAGCGCATTATTACAATGAATTAAGCAGGCAGACCCTTAATATTGAGCAATTAAAAGAGCAAATCGCAAAATTAGAACAGCTTGTTTTGTCTCAGGAACAACACTTGTTAGAACTAGCAAAAACCTTACATGAAAAAAGAAAAAAACAAAGTGATAAGGTCATTCAAGAGCTTTCTATTTTACTGATAGAGTTGAATTTACCGAATACAAAACTCCTCATTGACTTAAGGGTAATGGATGAATTTGATAAATCTGGAATTACAAAAATGGAATGGCTCTTTTCCGCCAATGTGGGTTATGCTCCTGTATCTATAGAAAAGGCAGCGAGTGGCGGTGAGCTTTCTCGTTTTATGTTGGCCCTTCAGAAAATGTTATCAGAGAAAAAACAATTACCTACGATTTTATTTGATGAAATTGATACCGGAGTTTCGGGTGAGGTTGCCGAAAAAATGGGAAAGTTTATAAAACAGATGGGAAATCAGCAGCAGATTTTTGCCATATCTCATTTGCCACAAGTAGCGGCAAAAGCCAATACGCACTATTTTGTGAAAAAATATGTAGCGGATAATCGTTCGGTAACCCAAATTACAGAATTAAGTGAAAATGAGCGGGTGGAAGAAATTGCCCGACTAATGAGTGGAGAAAAAATTACAGACAGCGCGCGACTCACGGCAAAAGCATTAATCAATGACTGATAATTTTCGTGTTGAATTCAACATTCCTGAGGAAAACATAAACCTTAATTACGATGCTTGTATTGTTACAATGGGAAGTTGTTTTTCTGATGAAATTGGAGAAAAAATATCAGAAGCAGGTTTTGATGTTTATGTAAATCCTTTTGGCACGCTGTTTCATCCAAACTCTATCGCCCACGCACTTTCATTTGCGCTCGGTGAACGTAAATTTCACCATGTCAAAAAAGGGGATGTTTTCTTGGATTATGGGTTTTCAGGAAAACTTTATGCCATGAGTGAACAAGAATTATTTTTAAAATTAGGGACTTTAGGCGATGAATTGGCAAGGAAACTCAGGTATGCGACACATTTGATTTTAACCTTTGGTACTTCCAATGGATATAAATTATCTTCCAACTTCCTCGTCGCAAACTGTCATCAACAGCCTGCAGCAAATTTTAATAAGGTAGTTTCTTCGACGGATGAAATGAATCGATCGATATCGTCTATTTTGAAGCAGTTGCGGCGAATTAATTCGAATTTGAAAGTGCTTTCAACGGTAAGTCCTGTGAGGCATTTAAAAGACGGAGTGATAGAAAATAGTAGAAGTAAAGCGAAATTGCTCGCGTTGTGCGAACTGCTCGAGGGTGAGGGTGTTGGCTATTTTCCAGCCTATGAAATTTTCATGGATGAACTGAGGGACTACCGTTTTTCAAAGGAAGATTTAGCGCATCCAAACGAAATCGCCGTTCAATATATTTGGAATAAATTCAAAAACACCTACTTTGATGATAGCACTCGGAATTTAAGCAGTGAAGTAGAGGCTTATCACCGATCGCTCAACCATAAATATTTATACCCTGAGAGTAAGGAAGCAGCTATTTTTAGGGAAAAACTCATTCAAACACGTGATAACTTGATAAATCGAATGCCGAACCTTCGATTGAAAGACCTTCCTCTTTAAAATACTGCTTTAGAAAATAAAGCATAAAAACTTGCCGTTCACTCGCGATGTCTTTTGCAGTTTTTGTTTCCATTCGATCTTTCAACAAGAGTAATTTCTCGTAGAAATGATTGATGCTATGAGATTTTCCATTTGCGTAGCTTTCTTTTGTTTCATGTAAAATAGGAAAGATACTTGGGTTAAACAAGGGCCTGTGTTTAGATCCTCCGTATGCAAATGCCCTGGCAATTCCGATGGCTCCTATAGCATCCAATCGATCTGCATCACGAACAATCTTTCCTTCCAATGAGGTTTCTGAATCTTCAACCAGGGCCCCCTTAAAGGAAATTACTTTTACAACGTCAGAAACTCCATTTGCCAGTTCTTTAGTTCCACCAAAATCTAAGATAACTTGTCGAGCCACTTGCCAACCTGCGTCAAAATTTCCTCCATTGTATTTGTGATCCGATACATCGTGCAACAAAGCAGCTAATTCTACTATCTCACGATTACCGCCTTCAATCGATTGAAGATGCAAAGCCATGTTGTAAACGCGTAAAATGTGCTGCCAATCGTGACTTCCCTCCTCGTTTTTAAATTGATTTTGTAAGCTATTTTTGATGCTTTCGATTAATTTAGACATCAAACTAAAACTTTAAAACTGTATATGTAAATAATTGGTTTTTAGACTTTAAAACAACAAAATAATATCCGTTCATGAGAAAACTTAGGTTGATGGTCTTGTCAGTTGTTTCGAGAAGTGTTTTTCCGTTCAGATCCTTAATTAAGATGGACTCAAGGCTCATATCTGATTTAATTTGTAGAACATCCCTAAATGGATTAGGGTAAACCTTGAAATCTGCAACGGTTGACTCATTCACACCACTCGCATCTTCTCCACGAACCATAATATCATCCAAATACAATTTAAAACCATCAAATGTCCTTAAAACGAAAGCGATGTAAACGGATGAATCATTCAATCCCAAGGCACTCAAATCAACTTCTCTTTCTGTCCACTCGAAATTCTCTTGTTCCACGCTACCGATGGTATCCGTGAAACTTGAAGGTAAGCTATCGGTAGTTGAAAGTAAAACTACATAGTCATCGGGAAAGGAAGGGTCGTGTGATTTCGCATTCCATGAAATATAATTTCCAAAAGAAGACAAGGTTAGTTTTGGAGTAATGAGCCATCTATCTGCTGAATCGGCTGTTTCAAAATAAGAGGTAGCCGCGGCAACTAGGTTTAAGGTACTGTCGGGGTCTTGAAATGAAATCCATGCCTCTTGACCAATGAATGGCGTCATCGTAGAAAAAGGCGAATTTCCATCGTTGTTGAGGATTGTATAATTAGAAGGGATTCCCGACTGAAAATCTGATGACAAAAGTGTTATTTGAGTATTTCCGATTTGGAAATTTAACATGAGCAAAAAGAAAATAAATAGTTTCGTCATACCGCAAAAATAACGTTAATCAACCAATGAAATGAGTATATCTTTGAATTCTTGGTAAAAAGTATCAAATTCAATCAAACGCTCTTTGAAAAATCGATGGATTATTGGCCAATCTTTATCGTTGTGAAAATTCACATGTTCTAACTCCCAGGAGATGCGTCCAATTTTCATTCCTTCGGTATTGATAAATGAATTGTCCCATTTGGTTGGATGTTTCATTTTTTCTTCCAAAACTTTTTTCAACTCACCTAATTGTTCCCAAAAAAGAGCTTGAATTCCTTCATCTTTGAATTGGATATCGTAACAAACAGCTGTGATTTTTCCGTCTGAAACCAAGCGCAGGTAGGTGTTTTTGACTTCGGTAGGGTAGCTTACCCAATTTACTCTTCGACCAGAGGAGGATAGGCGCTTTCGCATAAGCGCCTTGAAAGCAGCCCAGAATAGGAGATTTCGTTCCTTTCGTGCTTCTTTAGAAAGCATGTTTTACTTATTTCCTTTTGCGTGATCGGCTAAAAATTGTTGTAAACCGATGTCGGTTAATGGATGTTTTGCCAAGGCTTTTATTGCGCTTAACGGACCAGTCATAACATCTGCGCCAATTTCCGCACAATGGATGATGTGCATTGGGTGACGAACAGAAGCAGCCAAAATCTCAGTATCAAAGGCGTAGTTATCGTAAATTCCTCGGATTTGTTCAATTAACGAGATGCCATCCGTAGAAACATCGTCTAAACGGCCTAAAAACGGAGAAATATAGGTCGCTCCTGCTTTCGCAGCTAAAAGCGCTTGTCCAGCTGAGAAGATAAGCGTGCAGTTTGTTTTGATATTTTTACCAGAAAAGTACTTTATAGCTTTGATTCCTTCGGGTATCATCGGAATTTTAACCACAATGTTCTTGTGCAGGGCGGCCAATTGTTCGCCTTCGCGAATCATTCCTTCAAAATCGGTAGCAATAACTTCTGCGCTAACGGGACCCTCTACAATGTTGCAAATGGCAACATAATGCTTCAAAATATTTTGTGAGCCTGTTATGCCTTCTTTGGCCATCAAGGAAGGATTGGTGGTTACTCCATCCAGTATGCCAAGGTCATAAGCCTCTTTGATGTCATTTAAATTCGCGGTATCGATGAAAAACTTCATAACTATCTTTTTCTATTCTTTAACATTTCTTGTTGCTTTCGCTGCATTTCCTCTAATTTTTCTTGAAATTTAGATTTTTTTCTTGTTCCATCCGAATTGGTTGCCTTGGCTTTTCGTTCCGCCATTTTGAGTTTTAATTTGTTCTCATCGACAAAAAATCTTTTGATTATTATCATGATGATTATAGAGATTAATGTTGAAATAAAATAGTAATAACTCAGTCCTGATGAAAAGTCGTTGAAGAAAAATATCATGAGCACTGGGAAGATATACATGATTATTTTCATATTTGGCATACCTGGTTGGGTCGGTTGTTGCATGTTACCACTGTTCATATAGGTATAAACCAATGTAGTTGCAGCCATCAAAAGCGTAAATAACGAAATATGGTCTCCGTAGAGGGGGACTTTGAAACCAAAATCAACAATAGAGTCGTAGGAAGATAAGTCCTCGGCCCACAAAAATGGTTGTTGTCTTAGTTCAAAAGCTGCTGGAAAAAAGCGGAATACAGCTAACAAAATGGGCATTTGCAGGAGCATGGGAACACATCCAGCCAAAGGACTTGCTCCAGAATCACGATACAAATTCATCATTTCCATCTGCTTTTTCATAGCGTCTTCCTTGTTTGGGAATTTGGCGTTTAACGCTTCAATTTCTGGGCGTAAAATTTTCATTTTCACGGAAGAAACAAACATTTTCCATTGAATGGGCATCAATAATAGTTTTAAAATGATTGTAAGTAACAAAATGGCAACTCCAATACCGATTCCACCGTTCACTAACAATTTAAAAATAGGTTGAACTGCATAGATATTTATCCACCTAAATAATCCCCAACCGTAATTTAAAATATCGTCGTAACCTTCATTATAGGATGCTAAAACATTGTAATCGTTCGGTCCAAAATACCAATTAAATGAAGCTTTATCGTTTTCGAAATTCAAATTTAGTTTTGAATAAAACTTTTTTATGTGAGAAGATTCTCGAGCATGCCCTTCGCCATACGTTTCCACTTTTAAATTTGATCCAGCTTTCAGGAAGGGTTTTGAAGGTTTTAAAATTGAAGAAAAATAACTTTGTTTGTATGCCAACCAAGTGATATCATCCTCCACTTCAAGATAGTCGTCGCTTGTTTCACTTAAATAATCAAAACCTTCCTCAACTTGATTAAAACATATTGTTGAAACCCTTCTTTGCTCGGAAACAAGCCGCTCAGTTCTAAGGAATGAAGCTCCCCAGAGTAAGTTGATGTTACCTCTTGCTACATTTTTTAGACCGGTGAGTTGAACGTCATAATCAAGGTCAAAGGCACCATTTTTTAAGGAATAGGACTGTTGAATTTTACCGTCGGGAAATGATAATTCAAACATAATTTTCGATGAAGTTTGAGAAGAAATATTCCAAACGGAATCTGTTGCGTTGAATTGCGTTTTACCATAAGGAAAGGAAAGCGTGTTGCTATGGTCTTCACTTCTAAACAGACATAATGGAGCTGTTTTATTTTTTTTGTAATCGTCATAACTCCTGTAATCCTTCAGGTATACAGCAGCAACTGTCCCGCCTTTCGTATTGAAATCAATTATTAACTTATCTGTTTCTTTTCTTACAAGTTTCCCTGATTTAACTGTCTTAACTTCCGCGACAGGTGTTTTAAGCGTATCTTTCTTGGTAGTATTGTTTACTGTTTTTTCATTCTCAGGGGAAGTGCTTTTAGATTTGTTTTTATTAATTTCTTCTTGTTCTTGTTGCTTTTTTTCTGCCTGCTCTGTTTGTTCATTTTGATTATATAAGGATAAGCCAACAAGGAGCAGTCCAATTAAAATAAGTCCGGTGAGTGTGTTACGATCCATTTTTAATTATTGCTTTTTAGATTTAATGGCAGCATCTACAAATGCTACGAATAAAGGATGTGGTTTAGCCACGGTACTTTTATATTCTGGATGAAATTGAACACCAACAAACCAAGGATGGCTGGGAATTTCCACAACCTCTACAAGACCTGTTTCTGGATTTTTACCTGTTGCTTTCATTCCAGCTTTTTCAAATTGAGTTAAATAGGCATTGTTGAATTCAAAACGGTGCCTATGCCTCTCGGAAATATTTTCAGAACCGTATGCTGAGGTACTTTTTGCTTTGGGCTTTAGCTGACATTTGTATGCCCCCAGTCTCATGGTACCCCCGAAATTTGAAATTTTCTTTTGTTCCTCCATCATAGAAATAACAGGAAAATTTGTATCCTCCGAAATTTCCGTTGTGTGCGCGTCATCCATACCAAGTACATTTCTTGCAAATTCGATTACAGCACATTGCATTCCTAAACAAATTCCAAAAAATGGAATATTATGAATGCGCGCATAATGTACGGCCTCTATTTTACCTGAAATACCCCTCGTTCCAAAACCCGGAGCTACGAGTATTCCGTCAAGTTCTCTGAGCTCCTTATCGATATTCTGTTTCGTTAGAGATTCAGAATGTATCCACCTGACATTTACTCGTGCCTCATTGGAAACACCCGCATGAATAAAGGCTTCACTTATTGATTTGTAGGAGTCTTTCAATTCTACATATTTTCCAACCAAACCTATTGATACTTCAGTGGTTGGATTTTTCAACTTTTCGAGAAAGGTTTTCCAATTGGAAAGGTTTGGACTTGCTTTCTTGGGGAGGCCTAACTTTTCTAAAACTACTTTGTCCAATTCCTCTGCCTGCATTAATATAGGTACATCATAGATTGATTCTGCATCTTTCGCTTCGATGACGGCATTCATGGATACATTGCAAAACTTGGCAATTTTTCTTCTCAAGTTCAAATCCAACTCGTGTTCTGTCCGGCAGCATAGAATATCCGGTTGCACACCAAATTCCATCATTTGCTTGACAGAATGTTGCGTAGGTTTAGTTTTTAACTCTCCGGCGGCAGAAAGATAGGGGACGAGCGTCAAATGTATTACGATACAATCGTTTTCGTATTCCCATAACATTTGGCGAACAGCCTCGATATATGGCAGTGACTCTATATCGCCGACAGTACCACCAATTTCCGTAACTATAATATCAAACTTTCCATCTTGAGCGAGCAATTGTATACGCCCTTTTATTTCATCGGTGATGTGAGGAATGACTTGTACGGTTTTACCTAGATAGTCGCCCCTTCTCTCTTTTTCAACCACAGCCTGATAGATTCGTCCCGTAGTGACATTGTTGGCCTGCGACGTAGGAACATTTAAGAATCGCTCATAGTGCCCAAGGTCCAGGTCTGTTTCAGCTCCATCATCGGTTACAAAACACTCTCCGTGCTCGTATGGATTTAAGGTACCGGGATCTATGTTTATATAAGGATCGAGTTTCTGAATGGTTGTGGAGTAGCCACGTGCCTGAAGTAATTTTGCCAACGAAGCAGATATAATTCCTTTTCCTAACGAAGATGTTACTCCCCCGGTTACAAATATATACTTGGTTGAATTGGACATAACGTGTGTTGTAACTACGGGATGTAAAGTTAATACAATGAATTGAAGAAAGAGAAATACAAATTTTATTTTTTAGCGAATAGCCTAAATTTTATGAACAATTTAGGGAAGTTTAAATTTTACAACTATTCTTGTTTCGTGCTCTGGCGAATTTATTGTAAAAGTAATCTCGGATACATTGGGGTATGAGAAAACCGATATAAGCCAGTCGGTACCATTTTTTAATTGCCATTATTGAATATAAAGCCGCAGTGGAGTGCGTGTATGCTTTATTTTTTGAAATGTAAACCACGGATTCCTGGTAATCCATGGGGAGTTGATATTTTATTAATAATGATTTTCCCTCCTCCGTTTCCAAAGGAACAAGCGTAAGTGCTGTTTTTTGCACTCTTTTTTCAATAAATGAGGCAAAACCATTGCAACGCGAACAGTTTCCATCAAAAAGTATGAAATCCATAACAAATAATGCCCAAAAGGACCATTTATTTATCGAATAATCGTCATTTCGTCAACGATATGTTTCGCTCCAGCAAATTTATCAATGATAAAAAGGACATAACGAATATCCACATTTATCGTTTTTTGAAGCCTTGTATCAAAAATGACATCTCCTGCCATG
>VGMK01000033.1 GCA_016866375.1 Bacteroidota bacterium | reverse complement strand
TTCCGTAATCCAAATTTAATATGTAGTGTGTGCACAAACCAATTTGATAACTTCTGGAAGCAATGGGTTGGTATTCATAACGAATTCGAAATTTCCCAAACAGTCCGAAGGTATTGAGGTAAACACCGTGTTTTGGTAAGAAAATTTCATCGTCTTCACTGTTAATTTTTAGGGTATCTCCGTCAACAGAACGCGCCATGGTAAGACTGAGCTGTGTAAGAAAAAGGATGCTAAAGATTAACTTCATAATATTTTGCTTTAACAAATGTAATGTTTAAATGCACGAAACTGATCGTTTCTTTGAACTTTGATGCGAACCTAAACGTTTGAAGAATATGCGAGAAGATCAAGAATTAACGGAATTACGTCCTTTAGTAGCAACAATGCCAACGGAAAACGAATTGGAGGTCTTTCAAAATGAGGTCCTTAGACCAATTTTAAAATACCAACAAGAGCTCTGGAGTTTTATTTCTCGTCAGGAACCATTTATTTTAAAAGCGATTACTTCAGGAAAATCTGCGTCAGAAAAATGGAATTTACTAATGAAAATGGCAACCAAAAATCCATCCTTAAAATACCAATGGATAGGAATGGTGAGCGGATTATTAACCAACGTAGAATTCGCTTTTTATTATCAAAATAAAAAAGAACTGGATAAGAGAATAATGGGGATGTTAGCGCAGCGAATGGTCGACTCCTACTGAGATATGCGCTCTTGAACGGTGAGTTTTGTTAATTTTTCGTAAGCATCCTTGATGTGTTGTACAGGTTCAATCACTAGGCGCAATTTATCTTGTTGTTGCACCAATCTGTACCCGTCTCCTGCAGCCGTTATATTCGTTAAAAGAGCCGTAAACGCTTCAGTTTCAAAAAATGGAGATTGAGGATTCGCAATGAAATACCCCACGAGTTTGGACGACTTTATCACCAACCTTTCAACTCCTGCGTTTTGAGCCGCCCAACGCAATTTGAATGAAAAAAACAATTCTTTTACCTCCCGAGGAATTGGTCCAAAACGATCTTTAAGCTGACCAGAAAACGTATCAAGTTCTTCTTCATTTTTTAATCCGTCTAATTCTTGATACAAGCTCAAGCGCTCACTCACCTGATTCACATAGTCGTCAGGAATACGAACTTCCATATCCGTTTCAAAAACACACTCGTTGACATATGATCCGAAAGTGTCTGTTTGACGCTCGTCGAACAAATCTTTAAACTCACTTTCGCGTAATTCATTCATCGCTTCATTTAAGATTTTTTGATACATCTCAAAACCAATTTCTGAAATAAATCCACTTTGCTCACCGCCCAGCATATTTCCGGCACCTCGGATATCTAAATCTTTCATGGCAATATTGAAACCAGCTCCTAAGTCGGAAAACTGCACCAATGCCTCAAGACGTTTTCTAGCTTCGGAGGTCATCATATTAAACTTAGGCGCAATTAAGTAACAAAATCCCTTTTTGTTGCTCCGCCCAACGCGCCCTCTCAATTGATGTAAATCGCTTAAGCCAAACGTGTGAGAATCGTTAATAATTATGGTATTCGCATTGGAAATATCGATTCCACTTTCAATAATCGTCGTGGCAATTAACACATCATAACTTCCTTCAATGAAATCCATCATCACGCGTTCTAATTTTTCGCCGTCCATCTGTCCGTATCCAATACCGATGCGCACTCCGGGGCATAAGCGTTGAATCATGCCTGCCAATTCTCGAATGTTGGCTAATCGGTTGTTGACAAAAAACACTTGACCGCCTCTCGAAACTTCGTATGCAATGGCATCGCGGATAACTTCTTCATCGAAATAAACAATCTCTGTCAAAACAGGTTGCCGGTTTGGTGGTGGCGTATTGATGATACTCAAGTCACGTGCTCCCATCAGTGAAAATTGTAGAGTCCGCGGAATGGGCGTTGCCGTAAGGGTTAAGGTGTCAACAGTCGTTCGAATCGTTTTTAATTTGTCTTTTACAGCTACACCAAATTTTTGCTCTTCATCGATAATCATTAAGCCTAAGTCTTTGAACTTGACTTTTTCAGCCACCAAGGCGTGAGTCCCAATGAGAATGTCAATTTTACCCTCTGCCAATTGCTTCAGCGTTTCAGTAGTTTCTTTGGCACTTTTAAATCGATTGATGTATGAAATGGTACAAGGAAATTCAGAAAGTCGATCTTTAAAACTTCTGAAATGCTGCATAGATAAAATAGTGGTAGGCACTAATACAGCAACTTGTTTCGAATCTGAAACCGCTTTAAAAGCCGCACGTATGGCAACTTCTGTTTTCCCGAAACCCACATCCCCGCAAATTAAACGGTCCATTGGTCGCGAAGATTCCATATCTTTCTTCACATCCTGAGTTGCTTTGTATTGATCCGGTGTATCTTCGTACATGAAAGACGCTTCCAGTTCATTTTGTAAATAAGAATCTGGTGTATACGCATATCCGGGCTGACTTCGACGTTTTGCATATAGCTTGATGAGGTCGAAGGCTAATTCTTTAATTTTTTTCTTGGTTTTATTCTTTAATGTCGTCCACGCTTGAGTGCCTAATTTGTTCATTTTGGGCACCGTGCCGTCCTTACCCGTAAATTTTGAAATGCGGTGTAGGGAATGAATACCTACATATAAAACATCTCCATCTTTATAAACCAATCGAATGGCCTCTTGTGGCTTACCGTTTACGTCTATCGTTTCCAGTCCCGAAAATTGCCCAACCCCATGGTCAATGTGTGTAACATAATCTCCTTTTTGGAGGTTGTAGATTTCTTTTAAGGTCAAGGCTTGCTTCGCTTGTCTAAAACCTTCTTTCAACCTGAAACGATGGTAACGCTCAAATAGTTGATGATCCGTATAACATGTTAGTTGCAATGAAGGAAAAATAAACCCTTCATGCAAGGCAATCGGAATTGGACTAAATTCTACATCTCCCCCTATATCTGCGAAAATTTGAAAAAGTCGTTCAATTTGTTTTGGTTGATTGGAAAAAATCAAGTTACGATACCCGTCTTTTTGCCTTTGTAATAAATCGGCTCGAAGTAAGTCGAAATTTTTATTGAAACTCGGTTGAGGTTGGAGATCAAAAGTGAAAACCTCTTTGGTTTTATAGTGGTAATCCGACCCCCACTCAATTGTGCTGCGCTCATCAAGATTCTTCATTAAGGCGTCTGGGGGCAAATATAAATCCGAAGGCAGGGTTCTTTTTACGGTGTCGGACAATTCTAAATAGCGCGCAGTTGCTTTTTCATATTCCTTTTCGATCACAGAAACAAGTCGAGAATAGGAGCTCAACCATACATTAGAAGAGGGCCCTAAAAAATCAAAAAACGAAGCTACTCCCTCTAGAATCATTTGTCCTTGGATGTTAGGAATGATCATAAAAAACGCGTGATCGGAAATAGACAATTGGCTGGCAGCATCAAAGGTCCGAATCGATTCTACTTCGTCTCCAAAAAATTCCATTCTAAAAGGGTGATCGTTGCTGTATGAGTAAACGTCTACAATTCCTCCACGAATGGCAAATTGTCCCGGCTCATATACAAAATCAACCCGTTCAAAATGGTATTCCAATAAAAGTTCGTTCATGAAATCTAAGGAATAGGATTTTCCTACCTCGACACGCATGGTATTCTCAACAAGTTTTTTCTTAGTTGGAACTTTTTCAAAGAGCGCCTCGGGGTATGTTACAACCCAAGCATTTTGATTGCTCGAAATCCTTTCCAATACTTCGGCTCTAGCTACCACATTGGCGTTATCAATTTCGTCAATCTGGTAGGGAATGCGGTAAGAAGCTGGATAAAATAGGATGCGCTTATCGTTAGGATAAAGACCTTCAAGATCGTTTAAAAAATATGCAGCCTCCTCTTTATCATTGAGAATAAACAACTGATGAGAAGGCAATTGTTGCGCTATGCTGGTGGCCACAATGCTTTTTGAGGAGCCTATCAATCCTTTGAGGTGAATACGCACGTTCTCCATTCTCAAAGTGCTTGCGGCAAAATCTACTTGAGTCAATTTAGCGAAGGAAGCGAGAATGGCACTTAATTCCATGCACGAGGTGCAAAATTACAGATTTATTGCGAGTCGTTAAAGAATACCTCGTATTTGGTGCACTAAAGTTGAAATAAATCGAATTCTGCTATCTTCGTGATACAAAAGGACGTTTTCACAAAAATTCAATGAAAGTTCTCATCAAAAATATTAAAGGTCTCGTGCAAGTCGGGGAGAATATTCCTCAGGTAATCTCTGGAACTAAAATGAAAGAATTACCGCTTATAAATGATGCTTTCCTGGCACTAGAGAATGGCGAAGTTGTTGCTTACGGACCGATGAGTGATTGGGAAGGAATTTCCGATTGGCGTGATTTAGAAGTTATTGATGCAAGCGGCTCTTTTGTATTTCCGAGTTTTGTCGACGCGCATACCCATTCAGTTTTTGCGCAACCGCGAGCAGAAGAATTTGTTGATAGAATTAAAGGATTAAGTTACGAAGAAATTGCCTTGAAAGGTGGTGGGATACTAAATTCTGCTAGAAAACTTCAGGAAATGCCTGAAGATGAATTATTTGAATCAGCCCAATTGCGCATTGATAAAATGAAGGCTCTCGGGACGGGGGCACTAGAAATAAAATCTGGTTACGGGTTAAGTGTAGCGGGAGAACTGAAAATGCTACGCGTCATCAAACGCCTAAAAGAAAGGAATCGCATCCCAATAAAAGCAACTTTTCTCGGGGCTCATGCCTTTCCTGCTGAGTTCAAGGAGAATCACCGAGGATATATTGACCTAATTATCACAGAAATGTTGCCGCTCGTTGCAGCCGAAGGGTTAGCGGATTACATCGACGTTTTTTGCGAACGCAATTATTTCTCAGTGGAAGAAATGGTAGAAATTCTGCACGCCGGAAAAAAATATGGACTCATACCAAAGGCTCATGTAAATCAATTTTCGGCCATGGGGGGGGTCAAGCAAGCGCTTGCCTGTGGTGCCTTGTCTGTAGATCACCTCGAGGAGCTTACCCAAGAAGACGTGGATGCCTTGAGGCATTCAAGCTGTATGCCCGTGCTGCTTCCGGGTTGTTCGCATTTTCTCTCCTTACCATTTGGAAATGCAAGATTATTGATAGATAACGACATTCCGTTGGCTCTCGCTAGCGACTTCAATCCCGGCTCATCGCCTTCATACAACCTATTTCAAATTTGGTCGTTGGCATGTGTAAAAATGAAAATGACACCCGAGGAAGCATTTAATGCTTTGACAATTAATGCGGCATATGCACTGGGTCTTTCTCAAACCCAAGGCAAGATTTTTTTAGGGTATAAAGGCGGTATTGTAATTACCAATGAAATCTCATCCCTTGAATACATTCCCTATTCTTTTGGTGAGAACCATGTTCAGCGGGTTTTGAATGTTTAATTCATGGGATTTTCTTGCTATGTAATTATTAAATTATCTGTTTTTAAAGGTATTAGACCCGTGAAAATACCTACCTTTGAATATTCATGAGGATTCTTATTATTATCAGTTTTATTTGGTCCTTTTTCTCATTCGCACAAACCACTTATGTGGAGAGCGATAAGCAATTATTATGGGAAATTACACACCCGAAATTAAAGGAGAAGTCTTTTCTGTTTGGTACTATTCACTCCAATGAAAAGCGGGTTTTTGATTTGGCTGATTCCGTGTATATTTTGATGGATAAAGCGAAAGTTATTGTTCTGGAAACGGATGTTTTTGCGCTATTCAATAAAATTGACACTCGAAAAGGACTCCCAAGGACACAATACGACAACAATGGAAATTCCTACTCTGCGAGTTTTCGTGCCTCAAAAACAGCTTATGGTGATGAAAATGGCATGCCTCAATTTTTGGACGCTTTTTTTGAAGAATATTGTTTCAACCATCAAAAACAATTTTTTGCCCTCGAGAGTTATGATGCTCAAAGAAGTTTGTTGACGAATGTTAATTATTCAAGCCGAAGACTAATCAATACCTCCATAAATAATTTTTCGCAAGACAAATTAATGGATTTATACTTGCAAGGCGATATTCAAGGCCTTGATAAACTGACAAGGGCAACTCTTTCTGTTGATCCGGAGTTGTACACAAAATTAATTAGCAGTAGAAATATGGGTATGGTTGGTCAGTTAGACTCATTATTGAGAAACCAAAACAGTTTTTTTTGTGCAGTGGGAGCTGCTCACTTGGGAGGAAGCGAAGGCTTGGTAAAATTACTACGTGAAAGAGGATATCGTATGCGAAGTGTGGCCTGGACAATAAACGAGCAAGCTTCAAAAATAAAAAAACAAATTCGTACGGAAAGATTTTATCCATACAAAGATGTAAGTTCAGGGATTACCGCGATTTTTAACGGGAAGCCTAGTGTCGAGAAATATAACGATGGCAGCGTGAAAATGATTTATCGAGAACTAGGACAAGGAAATACTTATGTGGTGGAGGTCTTTCCACTTGACACGACCTTAACATTGGATCAAATTGCTGCGACTTATATTGCCAGCCCACCCAAGACCCTATTCAAAAAAAGATTCTTAGAGGATGGAACAATCCAGTTTGAAGGATTAAGCAACACCTACCCTGAAGGATTAAATTGGGTGCGCATACAATTCAATCCAACACATTTCGCAGTTATCAAAGTATATGGGGGAAATAAATTTTTACACTCCGACCGTCCTCAAAAGTTTTTTGATAAAGTTTGGTTTGAATAACTGTCAATGTCGCGTATCTACGATTCCCTTTTCGCGGCAAAATTAAGAACGAACAAAATAATTTGGTTGGAAGGTCCTTTCGGATGCGGAAAGTCTACTTACGCTGAGCAAGCAATCCACGATATAGGTTTTGATTTTGAAACGATTGATTTTCGCTCAAAACTTGTCCGAAATAAATTTAATGAGCTTACCTTGGCAGAAATGACCTGGTATTTTAATCAAAATCCAGCCTATGTGTTAAAAGACGTACAATATTTCAAGTCGCTACAACACCTTATAAAGTTGTCCTTAAGTCAAGAAATTAAGACTACACTTGTTCTCACAACTTCATTTAGGACAGGTATGAACGATGAGTTTACGGAAGCGATAAGATGGGAAGGTTTGTCTTTCTATTTTTCTCCGAAAACCTACTACGAAAGAACCATGGAGCATGGCATGGTACAAGAGGAAAAAAATTTAGAGAATCGTTTAGTTTTTGGAAATATGTTTTCAACGTTCGATGAAGATCGGGGATACTATTCTGAAGTGCTCACTCAAAAAATGGAACAAATACTTCTCCATCAACTGGGAGCTTTCGAGCGTATTAATAAGAAAAAGCCCTTGTTTCGCCTTTTACAGTTGCTCGCTTTAAAAGTTGGTGAGGGTATTTCATTCAACGAGTTGGCTGAAAGTGTGGAATTAGACAATGAAACAGTTGATCGCTACATCTCCTTATTTCAAGCAGCACACTTGCTAATTGTTTTACCGGCTATGTTCAACGATAACAGGTATGAAATAAAGAAACAACACGTTGTTTATTTTATTGATAATGGAATCCGAAATGCCCTAATTAGTAATTTCACACCTTTTGAAGATCGTTTCGATAAAGAAATTCTTTGGAAAAATTGGTTAATTTCGGAACGATTTAAATGGATTAAAACCAACCAAAAAATACCAGCGTTTTATTTTTGGAAATCACACACGAGACAATTTGTAGACCTCATCGAGATTCAAGACAATGCGTTTTTTGCCATACGTTGTTCATGGAGCAAGAAAAAATTAGCAAAAAAACCTACTTTATTTGCCAATTATTACCCAAATGTTATCTTTAAAAGTATTCATCGTAATAATTACCTAAGTTTTTTAGCCAGAAAATAATGCTGTTCATAGACAAAATAGCGCAAACGATTAAGAATCGCCCTGAGGATTTGCAGGATATCACAATCATTTTACCATCACAACGTGCTATAAAGTACCTTTCAAATGCTCTTGTAAGAGCCTACGGAAAACCTATTTTTTCGCCAAATATGTTTTCCATTGACCTGTGGGTGCAATCAATTTTTCCTCATTGCATTGACAATACACGACTTCTCCTTCTGCTCTATGAGGTTCATCTGGAATTAGAAAATACTCCTGAAACTTTTGAAGAATTTTCAAAATGGGCGCCAATTGTGCTTAATGATTTTGAGGAAATTGACCGGCAGCTTTTAAATACAAAAGATGTTTTCCAGAACCTTTTTAGTATAAAGGAATTAGAAGCATGGAATGTCGATGAGAATAAAATCTCTGAGTTACAATACAAGTTTTTAAAATTTTGGGAAAAATTACCGCTTTATCACGAAAAATTATTCCTGAAACTTGAAGAAAAAAAATACACTACTTTATTTTCTGCGTATAGAGAACTGGCTGAAAAAGATATACTTCCTGAATCTCAATTTTTTATTTTTGCCGGGTTCAACGCCTTAAGTACCGCAGAGTTAAAAATAATTAGAAAATTACAGTCGAGAGGTCAAGCACTTTTTATTATTGATGCTGATATTTATTATTTGGAAGATGAATTTCATGAAGCAGGATATTTTTTAAGGAAAGCTCTCGAGTTCCTACAACTATCGAATCCCTCCCACACAATTGATAAAATTTCAAAGGAAGCCATCAATTTGAGGATTGTTGAATGTCCTCAAAAAACAGGGCAAGTAAAAGTTTTAGCTGCAGAACTCGCAAGACTATCAAGCTCAGAGTTGGAGGAGACCGTCGTTGTTTTGGCCGATGAATCATTATTGTCCTCGGTTGTTCAAAATATTCCTTCGAATGTGGGAAATGCCAATATAACCCTGGGGCTATCACTGTCTCAAACCCCTATAAAATCTTGGATAGAATTACTCTTTTCAATTCAAGAAAATAAGAAAAGATACCGCACTCAGGCCATCTACCACTCGGATTTAATGAGTTTCTTTCATCATGTTTTCATAGGTGCTGCTGCCTCAGTAGTTGAAAAAGAAAATATGGCAGTGATTGAGTTTAAAACGGCTCAAAAAAATAAAGTTTTTCAAAATGTCGCTTCAATTCAAATTTCAGAGCGCCTGAATGAAATTCTCGGGATGTTGACAACGGATTGGAATGATGATTGGTTAAACGCAATTAATATAATTCGTCGAGTCACAAAGAAAATTATTGAATTAATCCCAAGGGAGAAGGAATTTGAGCTAAATTGTTTGTTGGTATTCGACAACCAGATTTATACTTTTTACAAGATAGTTGAGGAAGGTCTTCCTGTGATGAACCTCAACAGTTTTCAAAATCTTCTTTTTCAGCATTGGAGTGCAGGTAAATTATCCTACTTCGGAAATCCTACGAAAGGGTTACAAATCATGGGGATTCTTGAAACGCGATTACTCGATTTCAAAAGAGTTTTAATCATTGGATTCAACGAGGGGAATATCCCAAACGCATATGCCTTTAAGTCACTAATCCCAATGGATTTGAGAGGATTGCTAGGTTTACCTTCTATTAAAGAAAAACAGGGAGTTTCTGCGCATCACTTTTACAGATTATTGCACCATGCGCAACATGTAACGGCAACTTTTTCAAGTACCTCAGATCAATTGGCCAGCCATGAAAAGAGTCGATATCTACTCCAATTGGAATTGGAATTGTGTGCAGCAAATAAAAATATAAATTTACGTCATGAGCTCTATGCAATTCCAATAGAAAATATCACTAAATCAGATGGTGGACTTATTGTCAAGACTCCTTTTATCCTAAATAAAATTGATAAATATTTTTCCTCTTCCATTTCCGCATCGGGCATTAATAGATATTTAACCTGCCCTTTGGACTTTTACTACAAATATATCCTTCAATTTGGGGAGGAAAAAAATGTAGAAGAGGATATTGAAACGAATACTTTTGGGACTTTGATTCACAATACCTTAGAAAAATTGTATCTGCCCTATGCAAAATATGATAAAAATGGTCAAATCCAATGTGTTAATCCCCCAAGAGTGACTTGTGAAGTTATAGACGATATGTTAATAAAATACCAGGGAACACTTTATAATGAATTTCTGTCCTACTTTGACAAGGATGAAACCCTTTTTAAAAGGGGAAAGAATGCGCTGAGCTACAGAGTTGCCAATGAAATGACACTTAAATTCTTACATGCAGAAAAAGAATTTATTAAAAAATTAAACCAACCCCTATTCATTGAAAGATTGGAGGCAGGATTGGAAACATCTTTTCAACTGGAAGTAGACGGTGCAATGAAAACAATAAAAATTGGAGGATTTATTGATCGAATAGATAAGATAGGCGAAGATTATCGCTTATTAGATTATAAATCAGGTAAAGTTTACTTTGACGATGTTTGCTTGAAGACAAATAAAAGTGATCACCAAATGAATTTTCAAAAAACAAAACATGCCGTTCAATTATCCTTTTACGCGCTTATGTTCAATGACGAATATGGATTTTTTCCTAAGGAAATTAAGATCTGCTCTTTACTAGAACCTTCGTTGAATTTACCACTTCAAGGAGATAAGGGCCAAGGTATTGAGGAAATTACGAACGAAGCAAAAGAATTTATAAGAAAAGTCTACTCAGAAATGATTGACAAAAGCATTGAATTCTCACATGCCAGTTCTTCTTTGTATTGTAAATTCTGTGATTAAAGGTTATTTCAGTGAAATTTGGAATTCCGCTCAATACAGTTCGGCTTTCAGAGCATTCCGGTAGTCCTTAATTTCTTCTCGATTTACTCTTTGTTCCGCGCTTTTGAGAAGCTTTAAAAGGTATAAAAAATTTTCTTTCGCTTCAATTTCAATCGGATATTCGTTTCCCTCTTCATCCTCTTCATATTGAGCTTGTATGTCAAAGGTCTTATTTTCTTCTATGAATTCATATGTCAATCGGAGGACTTTCACCACAAGAGGATCTTGTTCTTGTAATGCCAATTCGCGAAGTGATTTTAAATCACTAATTAAATTCGGAGCTTTAAATCCACTCTTTTCAACTTTAGAGATAATTTCGTCCAATCTGTTGTTTGCGGTAATTGTTTTCATGAAAGAAATAAGTTTATTCGTACAAATGTAAACAGTTTAACGTAATTATTAACATTCAAATGAAGGGATGAATGAAAAATAGCTTTCTTCCGCAAGAAAATTCTGTATATTTTTGATTATGCAAACTTATGTCCAGGCAATTGGTATCGGTTTTTTATTAAGTATGATACCCGGGCCTATATTTTTTTCATTGCTGGAGACAAGTATTACTAAAGGTATTCGTGCGGCCTTGTCTTTTAATCTTGGGGTTCTACTCAGCGATTTACTTTATATTGTGTGTGCATTGCTGTTTTTTTGGGAATTAAGTTCCTTGGCCCAAGGGGATCACAAATTACTTTTTCGGTTTATCACGGGAATAATATTTATCGGATTTGGCTTTGTCAATTTCTTCAAAAAGGTGGAAATTATGTCAAAAAAAGGGAATGAAATTATTATTCATGTAAGACATTACTTACTATTAAGTTTAAAAGGGTTTGTCTTGAATTTGGCAAATCCACTTATTGTATTTTATTGGCTAAGTGTGGTGACTCTGGCTCAAACCTTAACTGATTCAAGTTCAGAATTTGAATTATATTCATTTTTAGGGCTAATTATAATCACCTTTATGATAATTGACCTCATTAAAATAGTCCTAGCGAAGAGTCTACGGCCCTTAGTGACAAACATCCTTTTAAAAAGAATAAATCAGTTAGTCGGTATCGTTTTTGTTATTATTGGCTCATTTCTAATTTTTCAGTTTTTGGTAAGGATAATGTAACAATGCATAAATTTTAAGATTTACTCATCAATAAATGAAATCATTAATTTTAACCAGTTTTCTTGCGTTTTTCTATTTTTTAAATTCCTTTTCCCAAAAGGTAGAAAAAGAAAATTTAGGTCAAAAGGTCCGAATTTATTGGGATTCAGGAAATAAAAAACTGCAGGCAACAGGCTCTTATTATGTTAATGAGGAAAAATTCATTTTAAATAAAACCGAAAAACATGGAAAATGGTCTTTTTATTCATTTGAAGGCAAATTGGAGGAGGACCGCATGTATTACCGAAATAGAATTCATGGAAAACAACTGACATACCACCCCAATGGTAATATAAAAACATTAGTTTACTTTACATTTAACGTCCCTGATAGCATTTTTAAAGAGTACGATGAAAGCGGTAAGTTATTGATTTCAGGTAATTACGAATTAGGTAGCCCCGAAGGCAAGTGGGAGTATTTTTATTCGGATGGTAGGCAAAAATCTATCGAGAGCGTTGAAAATGATACGACTTACCTCATGCAACATTGGGAGGCTGACTCGCTTCATAAACAAACAGTAATAGATGGAAAAGGGTATTTAAATTCATACTACAGCTCGGGAAGAGCAAAAGAAAAATACACATATACGCGAGGCCTAAAGACAGGGGACTTTGAAGAAAGAACCGCAAATGGCCTTATTTCTGTCAAGGGTGTTTTTAACCTTGGTAAAAAGGAAGGAGATTGGTTTTTTTATTCTTCTGAGGGGAAGTTAGAAAAACACATGCAATTTAAAAATGATTCCTTGGACGGCATTTACGAAGTTTTTTATAACGACACGCTCCTAAATACGAAGGGGCAATATCTAATGGGCCTCAAAATAGGAGACTGGTATTGGAATTTTCCTGATGGGAAGCCCGAAATTACAGGAGCTTTCGATGCAGATAAACAACACAAGAATTGGGTGTATTATTTTCCGAACGGCGGGATATCCTACGAGGCAACCTTTGATAAAGGAAAAAAAACGGGTAAATGGCATTATTTCTATGAAAACGGACAAAATTACAGAATAGGGAATTACGTGGACGACCTAAAAGAGGGAAATTGGAAAACGTGGTACGAAGACGGCACTCTTTTGATGGAGGGGGATTATAAGTATGGACAAGAAATCGGACAATGGAAAAATTATTGGGAGAGTGGAGTCGTAAAGAATATAACCACTTTTGAAGCAGGTAAATTAAATGGACCTTGGGTATCCAATAATCCAAATAATATTCAAACAGTTCAAGGATGGTATAAAGATGGCCTGAGAGTTAAAGAATGGAAAGAATATTATGACAACGGCCGATTGATGCAAATCAGTAACTACAAAATCATTAAACGAAAAAATTACTCAAAAGGTATTGCTGTATTGGGTATGCGAGAAAAGCTCAGTGAGCTTCACGGAACCTTTTTAGCATATTCTCAATTAGACTATACCGTTAAAGCGAAAGGGAAGTATAAAAACGGATTGAAACATGGCGTATGGATAGATTATTATCCCGGCGGTATAATCCCCACCGTGATTTCTTCTTATAAAAAAGGCAAACTACACGGCACCATGAAGCAATTTGGCAAACGTGGCAATTTACATTTCGAGACAAATTATAAAAACGGTCTGAAACACGGCTGGCTTATCATCTATGACAATCGCGGAAAAGAGAGCGTTCGTAAACTCTTTAAAAAGGGAATCGAGCTAACACCTAAGAATGAAGGTGATATTTTTACCCCCTGATAGACTCAATAAATAATGTGAGTTCCTCAAAGTCTTCGACACTCAATTGTTCCGGTCTTTCCTGTTGAAATTTGCTTGGTAACTCGTGTGCCGACAGTAATTGGTTCAGTGAATTGCGCAATGTTTTTCTGCGCTGGTTAAAGGCCATTTTTACCACTTGAAAAAATAATCTTTCGTCACAGGAAAGAGACTCCCTGTTGTTTCGGGTACAGCGAATTACACCCGATTTAACCTTTGGAGGTGGAGAAAATACGTGTTCATCCACAGTGAAACAATACTCAATATCGTAAAAGGCTTGTAAGAGCACGCTGGTGATACCATATTCCTTGGAGCCTGGCTTTTCTGCTACGCGTACCGCAACCTCCTTCTGAAACATGCCCATTATTTCAGGAATACGGTTGCGAAATTCTAAGCACTTGAAGAGAATTTGAGACGAAATGTTGTAAGGAAAATTTCCAACTACCGAAAAATTTACATTCGGAAAATAGGTGTCCGGATGTAATCGTAGAAAATCACCGC
>VGMK01000032.1 GCA_016866375.1 Bacteroidota bacterium | reverse complement strand
TTAGCTATTCAAATCTCAAAATTGAAAACTTGGGAGACTCAAAATTTAAAGCTTCCATTGATGTAAAAAACACGGGGCCAAAAGCGGGTAAAGAAGTCGTTCAATGGTACATCACCGACGAATATGCAAGTATTACTCCGGCAAATAAAAAATTAAGGCATTTTGAGAAAATAAGTTTGGAACCGGGTCAATCAAAAAATCTTGTCTTTACAATCGATTCAAAAGACTTACAATTTGTTAATTCAACTAATCAATGGACAACTGAACCGGGAGAATTCACATTGAAAGTAGGAGATCAGTCGGTTGGAATTCTTCTTAAGTAATCCTTTTCGCCTACCTTTGCGTAATGGATTACGATATAGAAATACGGTTTTTACGCCTTAAGCAACACTTGGAAATAACGTTTGGCGCGGGAATGGATGTACAAGCGATGTTATTTCTTATTGGCGTAAACGAGTTAGGAAAAGGACATCAAAATTATTCCAAACAAGAAAAAACAGAATTATTTCATATCGCCATTTGCACCCTGCTAGAGCCTTATGGCTATTATGAATTCGAGGGAAGAGACGAAGACGGTTGGCCGCATTTCAAATTGTGTAAGCAATTACCACCATTGGAACACAAAGAGCAGCAGTTTTTATTGAAAGAAGCAATGTTGGAGTATTTTACAGCCAATGAATATTACCGAGAAGAGGAGTAAATGAATTCCCGTTTTCTAAACGAAGTCTTTTTGATTCTTTATCTCACAATAGCGACCTTTCCAACTTTTTTCCCTTTGCCTTCATTTTGGGCTGTCCAGATAAAGTAAACACCGCTTGAAACCGGCTTCCCCTCTAGGTTATTTCCATCCCAAGTTGCAGTTCCTCCATTGGATGTGGTTTTGTATACTAAATTGCCCGCGGCATCCGTAATTTTTACGTCTGAATTATACCGAATTCCTTGAATGGTGATGGGCCCAGAATAACCCGGCCTCACAGGATTTGGAAATACCTTAGCGCTTTCATAGCTAGGATCCTCGTAACTGGAGTTGGTGCGAAAAGAAAGCAATCCTTTGTCGGTAATTATAAACAGTTCTCCTGTATTTTGGTCTAATTTAAGATCAAAAACCACATTTGAGATCAGAGGGGAGTTTTCTGTGGTGTATTGCGCTAGAATATCGGATCCATCTGACGAAAGGAGAATGATTCCTGCATTTGCAGTGCCTACCCATTTGCGGTTTCCGCCATCCACCTCTATATCCGTAATATGAGTAGAACCTAACACGTATTCAACGTTTCCTTCAAAAGTTACTTTCACTCGCTGTGCATCAAAATTCCCTGCGCCGGCAGAAAACGCACTCGAAGCATTATATAAAATCGCAAATCCAGCATCTGTTCCGATCCAAATTTCTCCGTCAAAATCTACGGCAATAGCCGTTACATTCTCCGAAGGAAGATTTCCTGCGTTTTCTCCTGTTTGAAGGTTGATTCTATCGTCATCTGAAATATCGCTAATTGATTCTCCATATGAATAACCAAACAAGCCGGAATTATATGTGGCGCACCAAATATTCCCATCAAAATCAATTACCATTTTCTTAGTATACTTGTTTTTAGCGGCTGCTCCTAAATCGAAATTCTGCCATGATCCATCACTTGCTAAGCGAACGTTTAACGGCATTTCTGAATATCCGTTTAAACACCACAAATTTCCTTTGTCATCGTAACAAACATCAGAAACTAAACTCCACCCGTTCCCAATTGCTGTTTTTTCAAGTGTGGAATTTGCATCAGTAAAGGTTTCACATGAATCTCCATTGAAGACCGTTACCGGAACTTCTGAATAAGTACTTACAGCATATTCTGCTTGGTTTTTTGGGTTTATTGAAACATCTAGCATGTCCCAAATATTCAATCCGTCCCAACAGGGAGTTTGATAAACGTCTCTAAAGCGCCATTTTTCCCCCTCGTTCTCTTTTTCGAAAAAGTGAACACCATTTTTACTGAAAGCCGGGAGTTTGTCTAATAAATACCCTGAGGCAATCGCAGTTTTTCCGTTGTAACTATCTATAGAATAGAAATATTTATTATCGGTCCCAGAAACTTTAAAAACATCAAAAGATAAATAATTGGTCGGGAACCATATAAGCCCCAACTCTAAATCTGAAATCCACACACCTTTTGAATTTCTAGAAGAACGACTTACTAAAAACTCTTGATTAAAGGTGCCAGAACCGTAAAACAAACCTTCATTAAAGTTCTGATCTAACTCAACATACGCCCCATTCACATTAAGTGCTAATTTTCCATTGTTCAATACATTAATTGAATTTATTTTTGCTTGCCAAGGAAACGAGTAAATAACTTGATACCCGGAGGGTGTTAATTTAACAACAGAGTCAGCGGGAGCACCTTGGACCTGCATTAAAACAACTAAATTATCATTAAAATTTTCGATTTCTTTGTTCGTAACTCCTGTTTGTGGCAATATACGTGAGTCCATACTCCACTGTGAAGCATCTGCAAGTGCTGGATTTGAAAGCAGACCAGAGAACAGTTTAGTTGGAGAAAGAGCAAAAATAGTATCTCCCTTGAAACACATATCATTAACAGATTCTAATGAATTTGTTGGGTAATACGTATCTTTAATTTCATCTTTAATTGGATCCATTTTTAGAATTGCAAAATCACAAGCAACATAGATAAAATCCCCTTTCCTTTGAAAATGATTAATTTTTTTTGAATTTGAAATGGATGCCAATGCAAGAGCCGGAATGTTATGAATACGCCCGTTTTTTAATCGATCAATATTTCCGTTTTCATAACCAATGAATAAAGATTGATCCTGATAATCGTAATATATACAAGAAATGTCAATGTCGGATAAGCCATTAAGAACATTTAATAATTCTTGACTTTTATCTGAAATTTTTAATATTAACAGTCCATTTTCAAAGGCCGTGTATACATATTCTTCCGTTGCAACAACATCTTTTGCTGATTTTGTCGTTGAATGAAAGCGCCATTCTCCCATGCCTATTTGAGCCCTTAACAAAAGGCTTGAAAAAACTAATAGAAGAAAAAAAATACTCTTTGTTTTCATCTGATAAAAACGCTAAAATATTCTTTTTGTTGTTTTTGGGACATTGTTTCAATGGAAAAGAGTTAATGCATTCATCACCAAATTCATTTTTCTAGTTACCATTCTTATCAATTGGCCACATTTAATCTTGTCAACAAGATAATATTTCCTTCTTCGTTACAGGTTGGAATGACAATTGATAGTGTAGAACTCATTCCTGAGAAGTTATGGCAATTGAATGAAATAATGACTCGTCAATAATCCCTATATTTGCCAAAAAAAAATGTCAAATCAAGCTCGTATTTCAACAAGCAAAGCTCCTAAACCTGTTGGCTTATATCCGCACGCGCGACGTGTTGGAAACTTGTTGTTTCTTTCTGGGGTTGGTCCAAGAGTGGCGGGTTCAGACGATACGGATTCTGCTGTGCCAGGTTTGAAATTGGACAAAAACGGAAATTTTATAGAATTTAATTTTGAAGCACAATGCAGAAGCGTGTTTGATAACGTCCGTGTTATTTTGGAGGAATCTGGTTCTAGTTGGGATCAATTAGTAGACGTGACCGTTTTTTTGGTGAACATGAAGCGCGACTTTCAAACATATAACCGCGTATATGCGGAGTATTTTAAAGAAAATTTACCGTGCAGAACAACGTGTGAAATCAATGCGCTGCCAACACCGATTGCCATTGAGTTGAAGTGTATTGCAACAATTGAGTAGAATGTAAAATGAACAATGTAGAATGACAAAAAATCTAAATTTTGAATTCTACCTTCTAAATTAAAAAAATATGACAGGATTTATCATCAGAATAGCATTAACCCTATCAGCATTGAGTTTTAATGTTTGGCTTTTTGCAACGGGTCATTGGGGCTGGGGAATTACCTTTATTTTGGTAACGGGTTTACTTGTGGCTTCTTTCTTTAGAAATGAAAAAATGATTTGGGCTTTGTATCAAATGCAGAAAGGAGATCAAGAGAAGGCAAAAAAATTCATCAATAAAATAACACACCCACAGTTTTTACCAAAAAAGCAACACGCATATATTTTGTATTTGCAAGCACTTATGAATGCGCAAGAGATAGGGTTTAATCAAAGTGAAACATTATTGAGAAAGGCACTTTCCCTAGGACTGAGAACTTCAGAAGACAACGCTGTAGCGCGTATGCATTTGGCGGGAATTTGTGCTCAATCCGGACGAAAAACAGAGGCTGTTTCCTTATTAGGAGAGGCAAAAAAGTTTGACAAAAAGGGAATGCTTCGCGATCAAATTAAAATGATGCAACAACAACTGCAAATGGCTCCATCAAAAAATCAGATGCGTATGGCTCAAATGATGGGCGGAAAAAAGCCGAGAATGCGTTAACCTTTGACATATCTACCGATTTATTTGCTATTTGATGGCAATATGCCTAGTGAAATAATTCTTCCTTTAAATTTAAACTCTTAAGACTTTTATTTAGTACACATGTGTCCGCTTTTTGCTTGGGCCACGATTATTAATGCTTTGCTTTTTTGAGTTTTTGGCACATTATTACTTATCTTCGAAGTCTAACTGGCTTTGTGGCATCTTCAATAGTTATTATCCCGACTTACAACGAAACAGATAATGTTGAGTCGATGACGCGCGCCATTTTAAATCAAGGAGTGAATTGTCATATTTTATTTATTGACGATAATAGTCCGGATGGAACCGGCAAAAAAATAGAATCTCTGAAAAAAGAGTTTGAGGGACGGGTTTTCCTTGAGAAACGAATCGGTAAACTAGGTTTAGGAACAGCCTATATTCACGGATTTAAGTATTGTTTGGCGCGCGGATATACACATATCTTTGAGATGGATTGTGACTTTTCTCACAACCCGTGTGATTTGATAAGGCTCAAGGAGGCTTGTGACAATGGTGCAGATTTAGCCATTGGATCGCGCTATTGTAAGGGAGGCAAAATTGAAAATTGGCCCTTCTCGAGATGGTTGATCTCTTATTTTGCGAGCGTCTATGTGAGAATTATTCTATGGATAAAGATTAAAGACACTACTGCAGGCTTCAAATGTTACAAAAGAGAAGTTTTAGAAAGTATCAAACTGGATAATATTCCGTTTAAAGGATATGCATTTCAAATCTGCATGAAGTATGCCGCCAAAAAAAGCGGTTTTAAGCTTAAAGAGATTCCTATAACATTTGTAGATAGACAATTTGGAGAGTCAAAAATGAGTACAAAAATATTTAGAGAGGCATTTTTTGGGGTTTGGAAAATGAAAAAAATGAACCTATGAAAACCGTTATTAAGAATGGGACCATTGTAAATGAGGGTTTGTTTTTTGAGGGAGACATATTGATTGAGAAGGGTAATATCACAAAAATTGGCGGTATAATTGACTCCCTATCACACCAAAACGAAATTAATGCAGAAGGATGTTATGTGTTACCTGGATGTATCGATGACCAAGTGCACTTCCGAGAGCCTGGCTTAACACATAAAGCGTGTATCAAATCAGAATCAAGGGCAGCCGTGGCGGGAGGAATTACTTCCTTTATGGAAATGCCTAATACCATTCCCAATGCATTGACTCAAGGATTGCTGGCGGATAAATACGTCATTGCGTCAAAGGATTCCATTGCAAACTATTCATTTTACATGGGAGCATCAAATAACAACCTTGAAGAAGTACTTAAAACGAACCCGAAAAATGTTTGTGGAGTCAAGGTTTTTATGGGTTCTTCCACCGGTAATATGTTGGTAGATAATGAACAAACGCTAAATGGATTATTTGCAAACGTCCCTCTCCTTATTGCTACACATTGTGAAGACGAACAAACTATTCGTTCGAATTTTACTCATTTTAAAGAATTATATGGGGAAAATATTCCGGTAAGCGCTCATCCCCTTATTCGAGATGAAAATGCATGTTATCTTTCATCCTCATTAGCAGTTTCTCTGGCAAAAAAACATGGTGCCAGACTTCATGTATTGCATATTTCAACGGAAAAGGAACTGTCATTGTTTGATAATAATATTCCCTTAAACGACAAAAAAATTACGGCTGAGGCCTGTATTCATCACCTTTGGTTCTCTGATAAAGATTATGCTCTGAAAGGTAATTTGATAAAGTGGAATCCCGCTGTTAAGTCCATGAAAGACAGAGAAGCTATATGGAAAGCTGTGCTCGACGATAGAATCGATGTTATAGCCACGGATCATGCCCCGCATACTTTAGAGGAAAAAGCGCAGCCCTATGCATCTGCTCCTTCTGGCGGACCTCTTGCTCAACATGCCCTTCTTGCAATGCTTGAAAAGGTGAAGGACGGTAAAATTCACCTAGAAAAAGTTGTGGAAAAGATGGCGCATGGGCCTGCCATTCTTTTTCGTATCGAAAACCGTGGATTCCTGCGAGAGGGGTATTCAGCTGATATTGTCATTGTTGATCCAACAGCGCAAACACATGTATCTAAAGAAGGGCTGCTTTATCAGTGTGGCTGGTCTCCATTTGATGGGTATGCGTTTTCGCATAAAATAAAAACAACCCTTGTGAATGGGAGGATTGTTTGGGATAACAACAAAATTATAGAACAAACACCAGGACAACGACTTACTTTTTCATGAAGCGACTTATTCTGTCTTCCTTATTATTTTGTGCCTGTCACACGAGCGAAAAGCCAGAGGTGCTGCCTAAAGAAAAAATGTTGGTGCTTATGGAAGAAATATATCTTATCGAAAACCACTATCAAATGACATATGGAAGCCCAAGTGTATATAAGTCTAGTTTAGACAGCAGCTGCCTTCGTATACTGAGAGAAAATAATGTAACTCGTGATCAATATGAAGAGAGTTTTACATATTACGCCGGGCAACCAGAGATTATGCTAGACTTACAGCGGCAACTCATCGAGCGCTTGAATAAAAAAAGAGTAGGATTCTAGCTTAAAGGTGAACCTGAGACGCGAGCACCTGTTCTCCAAGAAACAAGGAGGCTTTGTCGTTAAAAACCGAAGGGTGTTCCGTAGTGAAATACCTTGTATTTCCTTTTTTCGATGTTTCTGCGGTAATTTTTGGATGCTTTTTTAAATACTCTTCTAATTTGCTCGCAACTATTTCTCCTTGGGAGATAACACGAACACTGGGGCCAACAATTCTTGAAATCTGCTGTTCAATCAGCGGATAATGAGTGCATGCAAGAACAATCGTGTCAATTTTTTCGCTCATTTTTAACAAATTCCTAATGTCGTCGGCAATTATTTCGTTCCCTGCCAAAGACTCGTGGTAATTATTCTCAATTAATGGAACCCACATCGGACAAGCATGTTGAAAAACTTTAATATGCGGAGCAAACTTCTTCAATTCAATCACATAAGAGTTTGACTGGATTGTTCCTTGTGTCCCTAAGATACCTACGTGGTTGGATTTGGTCCATTCGCCGATTGACTCTGTGCTTGGGCGTATAACACCCAAAACACGCCTATCAGGAAAGAACAAAGGAAGCTGTGTTTGCTGAATCGTGCGCAGTGCTTTTGCTGAAGCGGTGTTGCACGCTAATATAATCAACGGACATCCTTGAGAAAACAAAAATTGTACGGCTTGCCACGTAAACTCATGCACAACATCAAAGGACCTGTTTCCATAAGGGGCACGTGCATTATCACCTAAATACAAATAATCAAAATTTGGCAAAGCATTTTTTATCTTCGCCAATACTGTTAATCCTCCGTACCCTGAATCAAATATACCTATTGGTCCCATTGAAAAATCAAAGCTAAGAAAAAAGGCAACCCGTTGGATTGCCTTTTACCGATTATGTCTAACTTAATTACTTATTTTTCATCGCTTCGGCGTCGAGCTTTAGTAATTCTGTCATCACCTCAGCTGTGCAGTCAATCCCCCCTTTGAAATACAACGATACCGTTTCATCAAAAATGTAATTCAATTTTTTGCGTTCCGCTACAATGGCAATCGCTTTTTGTGTTCTTTCCAAGATTGGCTCCATGTATTGTTTCTGATACATTTGGAGCTTCCGCGTCATTTCAGGTTCAAAATTCTCTAATTCCTGTTGTTTTAACATAAGTTTTTGTTGTTCTTGCTCCAACATTAACTTAGGCATTTCGGGGGCCTCTTCCATTAACTTATTGTACTCTGCTTGAAAGGCCTTTTCTAAGGTTTGAAATTTTGCTATTTCTTCTGATTTTTTCTGATCCAATTTTTTCCCTGCCTCTTTGTAAGACGTTAATGTATCAAGTAATTGTGCAGAATTAACGTGTCCAATTCTTTGTTGAGCGTTAACACTTAAAGCCACTGACAAAAAAAACACCCCTAGTATAGTTTTCATTATTTTTTATTATTTAGTTATTCCCATTTCCTCCAATACGGATTCGCTTATGTTAAATTCTTTGTCTGCATATAACAAATTACTCTGATTTGACTTGTCAAATACAAAAGCATATCCGTCTCTTTTGGCAACTTTTTTCATTGCAGTAAAAACCCTGTCTTGAATAGGCTTCACCAACTCTTGGCGCTTTTGAAAATAGTCTCCATTTGAGCCAAAATGTTGTGTTTGTAAATCTATTGCTTCCTTCTCAAGTTTTTCTATCTCTTCCTTTCGTTTTATTTTTTCCTCTGCCGGAAGCAGCACCTCTTCGCGTTCGAAATTGCTCTTTTTCGCTTTTATCGCCGTGTATCTGTCTTCTATTTCTTTCGTCCATTTCTCAGAAAGCTTGTCCAATTTTTCCTTGGCAGTAGCGTATTCTGGGATATTTTTTAGAATATAATCCGAATCAATAAATGCGTAGGACTGAGACATGACAAAAGTGGTGCCAAGAATAAAAAACAAAACGAAACAGTACTTAAGCATATCCTATTTGTTGTGGCTAAAGAACGGCAAAGTTACACATTTATTGCGAATTGCTATAATTCACCTAGGTTCATCCCTATGGTGAAACTTAGTTTTGGATAAAATCCCTTCTGCTTCACCGACTGATCTGAAGCCTTTCCGAATCCATTTGACCAAGTATCAAGTTGATCAAACCCTAAACCATAATCAAGGCCCAACATTCCAAACATTGGTAAAAATACGCGTATCCCAACGCCTGCCGCTCTTTTAACATTGAACGGATTGAATTTTTGAAAGGTTGGAAATGTGTTGCCTGCCTCCAAAAAGGTTAAGGCATAAAAAGTTGCTGAGGGATTTAATGAAATTGGGTAACGAAGCTCTAAGGTGTATTTGGAAATTAAAGGGTCTCCTCCATCCGATGACAGCGTTTGATCTTCATATCCCCTCATTGCAATGATTTCTCTACCACCAATTTGTCCTACTCCTGTTAGCCCGCTTCCTCCCATCACAAATCTATCAAAAGGCGTAACACCCTTGTCTTGGTTATATGCCCCCATAAAGCCAAAGCCAAAACGCGACATCAAAACTAATTTTTTATCCGGGCTTACTGGTAAAAACCATTCTCCTGTTAGTTTAAATTTATAGTATTCAAGGTATTTAATCCGTTCGGCTGTGTTTGCATTATTATAATCAATCCCGTCGAAATAAGAATAAGGTAAGGTGGCTTTGGCTGTAAACGAAAAATTAGATCCGTTCTGTGGGTAGATTGGCGAACTAACCGAGCTGCGTTGAAGAATGTATTTGAACGATATGTCGTTTGCAAAACCACTTTCAATCAATGGAAATCTAAAGTCGCGAACAACATCGTAATACTGATACCCCAACTCATAATATGCAGAGAAGTAGTCATCTGGCCATTTTTTTCTTCTTCCAAGGCCTAAACTAAGACCTGTTATTCCTACACCTGTATAATTTGGGTCCGTTCTAAGCGTTCCACTTGAAGAAAGTGCCGTGTGATTTACAGAGAAAGATAATGAATTTGGTTTTTTTCCCCCCAACCAAGGTTCTGTAAATGAGAAATTGTATCCTTGATAAAATCTTCCTGATGTTTGCGCACGAATGGAAAGGCGTTGCCCGTCTCCTCCGGGAAGAGGCGACCATGATTCCTTTTTGAAAAAATTCCGGGTAGAAAAATTATTAAAGGTTAGTCCTAGAGTGCCAATTATACCTCCACGCGTTGTTAAGCCCGCTCCCCCATACCCTCCTGAAAGTTCAATTTGGTCTGACGATTTTTCTTCAACTACATACTCAATATCAACGGTGCCATTTGCAGGGTTAGGAATTGGATTTACTTGAAATGCTTGTTCATTAAAAAACCCTAATTGTGCCAATTCACGTTGTGTTCGCATGATGTCAGATTTATTAAAAATATCCCCGGGTTTTGTACGAATTTCTCGTAAAATAACCTTGTCGTTTGTTTTTGTGTTGCCGCGAATGCTCACATCGTTGATTCTGGCCTCTTTGCCCTCCATTAAACGTATCTGATGATTTATTTGGTTGTTAATTACATTTGTTTCAACGGTAATAAGATTGAAAAATAAATGTCCCCTATTCATGTAAAGCGACCGAACGTCTCGTTCGTCAGGGGTTCCATTCAGACGCTGTTCAAGTAATGTTTTATTATATACATCCCCCTTTTTTATTCCAATGACCGAATCCAGAAAAGTAGAGCGATACTTCGTATTTCCTATCCAATCAAAGGAACCAAAATAATACTTGCCTCCTTCTTGAATTTCAATTTTTATCAGAAGGTTTTTGGGGTTCAATTTTATAATGGTGTCACTAACTATCGTTGCATCTCTCAGTCCAACTTTATTAAACTTTTCCATCATCGCTTGTTTGTCACGATCATACGATGACTCCGTCAGCTTTGAGCGTCTCCAAAATTTGAGTATAGATTTCTCTTTTGTGTCTTTCATCGCCATTTTTAGTTTCCAAGTTGCCACCGTTGAGTTCCCTGTAATTTCTATTCGTTTAATCCCTATTCGTGGTCCTTTAGAAATGTCGATCAAAAATAACTCAGACTCGTTTATTAATGTGTCCTTTTCGCGGTTAATTTGGACTCTTACCTCATAAAACCCCTTCTCTCGGAAATACCCTTTTATTTTTCCGGCTGTTTGAAAAACCAAGTTTTCCGTAATGGTTTTTCCAGCATAGAGGGAAATCTCTTCTCGAAGCTTATCCGCTTCTCTTCTCGAAACTCCCTTAAATTTAAACTTTGATAATTTTGGTCTTGGTGTTAATTCGATGACAAGGTATAAAATGCCAGCTATTTCTTTTTCGGCATAAATAGAAATATTTGAAAAAATTCCTTCTGCCCACAAGTTTTTAATCGCGTTAGTAATGGTTTGGCCCGGAATCATTATATTTTGACCTTGTCTGAGCCCTGCGATTAGTTTTATAGCTTGGTGGTCATAGTTATCTGCCCCAACTACGCGTATAGGACCTAATTCAAACTCTTTTGGCGCATCATATCCGAAGTCCATTCCGCTTAAATTTTTTGGGCCATTTTGTGCCCGTACAGCAGTAAAGGAAAAAATTATAAGGATAAGTAGATAGATTCTTTTCATTCTAAAGTTGTTCCGAGACCATTCCAAAGCGTCTCTCGCGTGACTGATAAGATAATATTGCTGCCTTAAGTTCTTCTTTACCAAAGTCTGGCCAATGGGTATCGGTAAAATAAAACTCGGCATAAGCCAATTGCCATAAAAGAAAATTACTAATTCGATGTTCCCCGCTTGTTCTAATTAATAATTCCGGATCTGGAATGTCCCGAGTGGTCAAGTGAGAGGAAATTAAAGCAGGTGTGATTTCGTTCACCAAAAGCTCTTTTTTCGCAACTTTTAATGATATTTCGCGAACACACTCTGTTATTTCCCATTTTGCACTATAGTTTAATGCAAGCACCAAGGTTATCTCCTTGTTTTCTTTTGTGGTATCCATCCCGCTGCGTAAACTTTCTTGGCACTTAACCGGCAACCCTTTAATGTCTCCGATTACAATAAGTTTTACCCCTTGCTTTTGGAGTTCCGGTAATTCATTGGTAATTGAATCAACGAGCAGATTCATTAATGCATCAACTTCCGCTTTTGGTCTATTCCAATTCTCTGTTGAAAATGCATATAATGTCAAAAAGCTGACTCCAAATGATTTAGCTGCCTTGAGCACTTCTCTTACCGCATCAACCCCCTTTGTATGGCCAAACAGCCGTTGTTCTCCTCTCTGTCTTGCCCAACGGCCGTTACCGTCCATTATCAATGCGATATGTCGAGGTATTTTGTTGTTATTTAATACTTTTGGTTCCGGGCTCATGCTCACTGGAGTAAACGAAGATAACTATTCTGGCTTGTTCTATCAAATTCTCACTCAAAATGTGAATACGGTTCACTAAAAAAGGGATTAGTACATTAACCAACCCCTTATTACAAATTTTATGGCCTAACTAATCTGCTAAAACAATTAATTTATTGTTCAATAATTCTGCGACGCCTCCCTTGATTGAAACTTCAACGATTGAACCATTTTTACTCATTGCCGGATGGCTTGTGTCTATTTCTCCAACTGGCTCAAACTTTACTTCCCCTTCTTTTAAAGAGGAAATTATTGGCGTGTGATTATTTAAAACCTGAAAGACTCCGTCAGATCCCGGAAGAGAGACAGAAGTCGCTTCGCCCGAAAATATACTTGACTCTGGGGTTATTATTTGTAATTCCATTTTAAGCTTCCGCTAACATTTTTTCGCCGGCAGCAATCACATCCTCAATGCCTCCTTTCAGGTTAAATGCGGCTTCAGGATATTTGTCGTACTTACCATCTAAAATATCGTTAAATGCCTTTATAGTGTCTTGAATATCAACTAAAACCCCAGGAATTCCCGTAAATTGTTCCGCCACATGAAAGGGTTGGGAAAGATAGCGCTGAGCGCGTCTTGCTCTATGAACTACTAGTTTATCTTCTTCAGATAATTCGTCCATACCAAGAATAGCAATAATATCTTGTAGTTCTTTGTATCGTTGCAAGGTGACCTTAACGCGTTGAGCACAGTTGTAGTGTTCCTCGCCAACGATCTCTGGAGTTAAAATTCTAGATGTTGAATCTAAAGGGTCAACCGCAGGATAAATCCCTAGTTCCGCGATCTTTCTTGATAAAACTGTTGTGGCATCTAAGTGTGCAAAAGTGTTGGCTGGTGCAGGATCCGTTAAGTCGTCGGCAGGAACATAAACCGCTTGAACAGAGGTAATTGATCCGTTTTTAGTTGAGGTAATTCTTTCTTGCATAGCCCCCATTTCTGTTGCAAGCGTTGGCTGATATCCAACCGCTGAAGGCATCCGTCCCAATAAGGCTGATACCTCAGATCCCGCCTGGGTAAACCTAAAAATATTGTCAACGAAGAATAGGATGTCTTTCCCCTGACCTTCCCCGTCTCCATCTCTAAAATATTCGGCTATTGTCAATCCTGAGAGCGCAACACGAGCACGTGCTCCTGGAGGCTCATTCATTTGTCCAAAAACAAAGGTTGCTTTCGACTCTTTCATTTCTTCTAGGTCAACTTTATTTAAGTCCCAGCCTCCTTCTTCCATAGAGTGCATAAAGTCTTTGCCATATTTAATGATGCCCGACTCTAACATTTCTCTTAAAAGGTCATTTCCTTCTCGTGTCCTTTCTCCAACTCCGGCAAAAACTGATAACCCTCCGTGTCCTTTGGCGATGTTGTTAATCAATTCTTGTATTAATACCGTTTTGCCTACTCCTGCCCCGCCGAAAAGACCTATTTTACCGCCTTTGGCATACGGTTCAATTAAATCTATTACTTTAATTCCGGTAAACAAAACCTCTGTAGACGTTGATAACATGTCAAAACTTGGCGCTTCCCTGTGAATTGGCAGACCTCCGGCATTATCCACGGTATTTATCCCATCAATCGCCTCACCAACCACGTTAAATAATCTTCCTTTGATTTTGTCCCCCGTTGGAACTTTAATAGCTGTTCCTGTTGCAATAACCTCTAAACCTCTCATAAATCCATCCGTGGAGTCCATAGACACTGCTCTTACTGAATTTTCTCCAACATGAGACTGAACCTCTAAAACTACTCGAGAACCGTCTGCCTTTTTAACCTCAAGGGCATCATAGATGCT
>VGMK01000031.1 GCA_016866375.1 Bacteroidota bacterium | reverse complement strand
TCTTATAATTCCTCTGAGGGATATTTCGGTATGCAAGACCAAAAGGATATAAATGAGTTATTACTGATGACAAATTCAGAGGTATATTATGAATTTATTCCTATGGACTCCTTTAATGACATCAATTCCAAAAATGTGTTAAACCTAAAAGATGTCAAAACCGAGGAAGACTATGCATTGGTAATTTCCTCATCGGCAGGACTTTGGCGTTATATTATTGGAGATACCATTCGATTTACCCAAACTCACCCTTACCGATTTATTGTTACAGGTAGGACCACCCAATTCTTAAATGCTTTTGGTGAGAAAGTTCTTGAATATCATGTTGAAAGAGCTATAGCAACCGTGAATAAACTTATGGCTTTTCGAATGACAAACTATACCGTTGCACCATTTTTTAATGAGCATACATCTGTCGGCGGACATGAATGGTTCATCGAATTTGATCAAGCTCCCAATGATTTTAATACTTTTGAAATGGCTATTGATAGGCAACTCATGGAGGAAAATGCAGATTACGAGGCAAAGAGATATAAAGATTTAAACATTGCAAAACCAAAGTTTAATTACCTCAAAAAAGGCACCTTCCAAAAGTGGTTTTCAAGCCAACAAAAATTAGGAGGACAACACAAAATTCCTCGTCTAACGAATGATCGTCAATTGGTGGAACAACTTTTGAATACAAAAGCCTAATGAAAAAAAGTATTATCTTCTTGTTTCTTTGTGTGTCTCATTCATTTTTATCGCAGTTTAATTTTCATCGGGAAGTAATATTACCAGTAAAAACGATTCAGTGGTTCGTGGACCCACTAGGAAATCATTATGCTCAAGAAAACAATAAGTTAAGTAAATTGGACACTCTTGGAAAAGTTCAATTTTCTCAGGCCATTAAATCACAAGGAGAAATTTCTCAATTAGTTTTTAACAGTGCGCAAAAAGTCATAGCATTTTCTGAGGAACAACAACAAATTTGTATTTTTGACAATACCCTCACTCCGATTACATCTTGTTTGAATTTAGATGATTTCAGCATCCTAAATGCAACGGCCATCGCTTCCTCGAGCAGAGCAAATTCGGTATGGATCTATGACCGTGTGAATTCCTCTATACTTCAATTGGACACCGATAAGAAAGTAGTGTATCAACAGTTAAAAAATATAACTGGTCTCATTGGATTTTCAGGAAACATAAGTTATTTGAAAGAAGAGGACGAACAACTGTGGATAAGCGATGGAGAGCGAACTTTTTCATTTGACTTAAACTTAAATTTGATGCAAGAAAATGACTTTTCTTGTGGCCCGAAAAGCTTTATTAAGGCCAGTACTTTTTTTGAGTTTGGAGATAACGCTTTTTTCATTTTAGACCTTAACACGAAAAAACAGGGGATTGGTGAAAATCCAGTTGCTGAGGCGGAAAAGATTACGTATTCCAATGGTTATTTTTATTTCCAAAAAGGAAATAAAATCCTCCTTTACAAAATAGGTTAAAAAGTTACTAACAACTGACTTGCACGGACCTAAATTCACTATTTTAGCATTCTTAAATTTCATAATTATGCATGTAGCTGTTGCTGGAAATATTGGGTCTGGAAAAACTACCTTAACAAATCTTTTATCAAAGCATTACGGTTGGGAAACTCATTACGAGGATGTGGACCAAAATCCTTATCTCAATGACTTCTACGACGATATGCAAAGATGGTCCTTCAACCTTCAGATTTATTACCTCAATAGCCGATTTACTCAAATACAGGAAATAAAAAGAACAAAGCATACAGTTATTCAAGATCGAACCATATATGAAGACGCATTTATTTTTGCACCGAACCTTCATTCAATGGGCCTAATGACTACAAGAGACTTTGAAAATTACTTCTCCTTGTTCAATTTAATGGATTCCTTTGTTTCTTCGCCCGACCTTTTGATTTATTTGAGAGCGAGCGTTCCTACCTTAGTGAATCAAATCCAACAAAGGGGCCGAGATTACGAGGAAAGTATCCGTTTGGATTACCTCAAACGATTAAATGAGCGCTATGAGGCCTGGATTTCCACTTACGACAAAGGAAAACTGCTCATTATTGATGTTGATAACAACCGTTTTCCCGAAAGTCAAGAAGACCTTGGGAAAATAATTCATTCGATAGATGCCGAAATAAATGGTCTCTTTTAAGAGAAAGGAGATGATCGTAGTAACAGGTGCCGCAGGATTCATTGGAAGTTATTTGTGTAAAGTCCTAAATGAAGAAGGATTTAGAAACCTCATTTTGGTAGACGACTTTAGCGTGTCCGAGAAGTTGGGGAATCACGAAAAACTAAATTTTCACAAAAAAATTGATCGAACTTTATTTATTTCGTGGTTAGAAAATACGCAAGACAGTATTGACTTCATCTTTCATTTAGGCGCACGCACCGATACTACCGAATTCAAGTGGGAAATTCTAGAAGATCTTAATTTAAATTATTCAAAATCAATTTGGAAAATTTGTAGTTTAAAAAAGATTCCTCTCGTATATGCAAGCAGCGCAGCAACCTATGGAAAGGGAGAACATGGCTATGAGGACAATGAAGGAATTTTAGGAAAGTTAGCTCCGCTAAATCCATATGGTATTTCCAAAAATGAGTTTGATAAATGGGTAACTCAACAGCAGGTGCGTCCTCCTTTTTGGGTAGGATTAAAATTTTTCAATGTGTATGGCCCAAATGAAACTCACAAGGGAAGGATGGCTAGTGTAATTTTTCATGCTTTCAATCAAATAAGAGCCACTGGTGAGATGAAACTTTTTCGTTCGCACAACCAAGCTTACAAAGATGGAGGGCAATTAAGGGATTTCATATATGTAAAAGATATTGCAAATGTTTGTCTTTTCTTGATGAATACAAGACCCGCATCAACAATTTACAATTTGGGAAGCGGAAAAGCGCGCACATTTATAGATTTGGCCTTGGCCACTTTTTCTGCATTGAATAAAACCCCTAAAATTTCATTTATTGACACTCCGGAGGATATTCGGGACAAATATCAATACTTCACAGAGGCCAATATGTCAAAATTACTCAGTGAAGGTTATTCAATTCCTTTTACCCAACTTGAAAATGGAGTAAAAGATTATGTACACAACCATTTGCTCAAAAAATCCTAAACACTTCACTTAGTCGCTTGTTTTTACAACATGTTTAATGTAGTATGGCTGAAAAAAGATTTACGTCTTCACGATCACGCGGCGCTTGCAAAAGCCGTTGAGAGTCAGTTACCTACATTGGTGTTGTTTATCTTAGAAGACGATTGGTTGCATCAAGACGATTTTGCAAACAGGCATTGGAGGTTTGCTTACGAATGTTTAATAGATATTGGCAAAAGATTAAATTCAAAAACAAAAATTCTACATGTTCTGCAAGGGGATCCCTCTATTATTTTTAGCGAACTTTTAAGACATCACGGATGCTTTAACTTATTGAGCCATCAGGAAACAGGAAATGCCTTTACCTATTCTAGGGATAAAAAAATTAAGACTTTTTGTAAGAGCAATGCCATCGCTTGGAGCGAGTTGCCTCAATTTGCTGTGCTTCGCGGGCTGAAAAGTCGGGTCAAGTGGAATGACGAATGGAACAGATTTATGTCTGAACCACAACACGAAGTCAAACTGAATGAATTCGTACCATTTCATTTAGACAGTCAAATAAAAGTTCGCTTTAAATTAAGCAAGCACCCAAACAAAGAGCTTAATATTCAAGCTGGTGGAGAGAAAGAGGCACTCAACTTGTGGGAAAATTTCTTGGTTTTTCGATACAAGAATTACAGCCGACATATATCGAAACCTCGGGAAAGTCGTGAAAGCTGCAGCCGCCTGTCACCTCATCTTACGTGGGGCTCCATCTCCATTCGAAAACTCATTCAAGACCTCAAAAAAAATCGAACCACATCGCGATCACTGCAGAATTTCAAATCTCGCTTGCACTGGCATTGTCATTTTATCCAAAAGTTAGAAAGTGAACCGAGAATTGAATTTGAAAACCAGAACAGTGCCTACAACGAAATTCGCAATACAATCAATGAAGAATGGCTCGAAAAATGGAAAACTGGCCACACAGGAATTCCAATGGTGGATGCTTGTATGCGTTGTGTTGTACATACCGGTTATTTAAACTTCCGAATGCGTGCCATGCTGATTTCTTTTTGGACGCAACATCTTTGGCAGCCTTGGCAACCAGCAGCCATTCATCTGGCACGTCAATTTACTGACTATGAACCAGGAATTCACTATTCTCAAATTCAGATGCAATCAGGCACTGTAGGTTACCATACCATTCGTGTATATAATCCAATAAAACAAGCGCTCGATCACGACCCAGACGCTACGTTTATTAAACAGTGGCTTCCCGAATTGCAACACTTACCCACTGATCTTGCCATTTCTCCTTGGAAAATCAATGAAATGGAACAACTTCTCTATTCCTTCAACTTGGGTGTGGATTATCCAAAACCAATCATTAATCCTGATGTAAGCGGCAAAATCGCGAGTCAGCAATTACACCTTTTTAAAAACCAAGAGCAAACAAAACGCGAGGCAAAGAGAATCATGACCATACATTTAGTTCCTAAAAACAAAAAAGGCCAACCCAACGATTGACCTTCTCATATATTTTTTAGTATTTATTCACTGACAATTTCAAAATTGAAGGTCTGTTTAACACCTTTAAACAAATTTGCCTCTGCTTCGAATGTTCCAATCTCTTTGATTGGCTCGTCTTTAATCTTCAATGATTTTCTATCGATGTCAAAACCTTCTTTTCTTAAAGCCTCAGCTAATTGCACTGTATTCACAGAACCAAATATTTTTCCATTATCCCCCGCCTTGGTTGCGATAGAAATTGAAGATGCTGCCAATCGCGTTGCAAGTTCTTGCGCTTCGGAGATCAATTTAGATTCCTTGTGAGATTTTTGACGCATCACCTCTTCGTGTGCTTTTTTTGCACTTGGTGTTGCCAAAACAGCATAGCCTTGCGGTATTAAGAAATTTCTTCCGTAACCTGGCTTTACATTTACAAGGTCATTTGCATAACCCAGTTTATCTACGTTTTTCTTTAATATTACTTCCATTTTTTAATGCTTAAATCGTTCAATACTTGTTATTTCAACATATCGCTCACGTAGGGTAAAATTGCCAAATGACGTGCTCTTTTGATTGCTTTATTCACTCTCTTCTGATATTTGGCTGATGTGCCCGTAATTCGGCGCGGAAGAATCTTACCTTGTTCGTTTACTAACTTCAAAAGGAAATTAGGATCTTTGTAATCGATGAACTTGATTCCGCTTTTCTTGAAGCGGCAATATTTATCCTTTTTAATATCTATATTAATCGGGGTTAAGTAACGGATATCGTTTGACATTTCTTTAAGTTTTGGGGTTAATAATTAGGCAGTCGCTCCAGCTTTGGCTCTTCTTTTTTCAGCGTAAGTTACGTGATCAACATCCATTTTCACTGTCAAGAATCGAAGAACTCGCTCGTCGCGCTTCATCATCAATTCATAGCCTGCTAAAACGTTGCCATCGGCTTCAAACTCAATAAGAAAGTAAAAACCTGTAGATTTTTTCTGGATTGGGTATGCCAATTTACGCAAACCCCAGTTCTCTGAGTGCTTGATTTTTGCACCAAGTGCCTCCATCTCACCTTCGAACTTCTGCACTGCTTCCTTTGCCTGATCATCAGACAAAACGGGAGTTAAAATGAAAACAGTTTCGTAAGAATTCATAGTGTTATTATTTAAATTAATTAATTTTTGGGGTGCAAAGATACGTATTTTAACCTAAAAATAAAAGGAAAAACCTTTTTTTAAATGTCCCAATGAATTTTATACCCACAAGCTCAAAATTTTAAGACCGCTTCCATCAAAAATAATAAATTTTCAAAACTTATCTTTGTGCTATTTTTAATACTTTCGACAAAAAGTTACGCATGAAAAAAATTCTTCTGATCCCCTTTATACTTGTTGTCTTCAATACCGTGGCACAAAAGAAAGAGCTTACACTTAAAGATGCCGTTTCACAGCAATGGAGAAGCTTTCGCCCTGACTACGTGAATAATTTCCTTTGGATTCCCGGCACTGATTCATATTCTTACCTCAGTAAGAATTGGCAAACCTTGTACACTTCATCTGTCGGCAGCGACAAAGATTTGGAAGTGTTAACCATTCAACAAGTTAATGAATCGATGAAGACACAATTCAACGGTTTTATGGACCTCAAGTGGTTGGATAAGGAGCAATTTATACTTAACGATGGGAAAATTTATGTTAAGTTCAACGTGTCGACAAAAACAGGAGAGATTCTTCAAAAACTTCCCGAGGCAGCTGAAAACGCTACTCCGCATCATGCGAGCAACAATATCGCTTACACCATTGAACATAACTTATACCTCAACGGAAAAGCTATTACCAAAAATAAAAATAGGAATATTGTTTCCGGACAGTCCATTGCTCGAAATGAATTCGGTATTTCAAATGGTATTTTTTGGTCGGAAAAAGGTAATGTATTGGCTTTTTATCAAAAAAACGAGGCCAATGTTCACGATTATCCCTTACTTAATATCGACGAGACACCTGGACAATTGGTTTCCATCAAATATCCAATGGCCGGTCAAGCTTCTGAGCAACCTAAGATTGGCATATACAACGTTAAAAAAAATAAAACCATTTACATAGCTCCTAAGGGAGCTATTGATGATTACTTCACCAATGTTTCCATTACACCGGATGAAAAGTACCTTGTTGTGGCGGAGGTGAATCGCGATCAAAATCGCATGTGGCTGAATGTTTACGATGTAAAAAAAGGCAAGTACCTAAAAACCTTGCATGAAGAAACCAATGCTAAATGGGTTGAGCCGGAGCATCCTGCCTACTACACTGGAAATGGCAATGACTTTCTTTGGCTCTCAGAAAAGGATGGGTACATGAATATTTATTCCGTTGATTTTGAAGGAAATGTTGCGCCAATGCAATTGACCAAACACATTTTTGTAGTCAAAGATATTCTCACCTTAAGTCCTGATAAAAAGTACATTTATTACAGTGCAACTGGGGAAAACCCAACAAACACCTTGGTATATAAAACAGATTTTTCCGGAAACTCAGAAGTTTTAACCAAAGAGAATGGAACCCACAGTTTTCAGTTGTCGAGTGACGGAGCATATTGGTTCAATGCGTTTTCAAGTGTAAGTATTCCCAATAAAACACTCATTTGGACGTCAAACGGCAAAATGGCAAAAGGATTAGGTACCGCCAAAGACAAACTTGAGGATTACAACATTGGAACGACAGAGATAGGAAAAATAAAAGGAAATGATGGTTCTGATTTGTATTACAGAATGATAAAACCGGCGAATTTCAATCCTACACTGAAATACCCTGTAATGGTATATGTATATGGTGGACCGCATGCGCAAATGGTTACAAACTCATGGCTTGCGGGCGCAAATTTATGGATGCATTGGATGGCAAATCAAGGGTATATCGTTTTCACTTTGGACAACAGAGGTTCAGCGGAAAGAGGTTTTGCTTTTGAATCTCAAATTCATCGACAATTGGGAACTGTAGAAATGGAGGATCAACTTACGGGAGTAAATTATTTAAAAGGCTTACCGTTTGTGGACGCGAAGCGTATGGCGGTGCATGGTTGGTCCTTTGGTGGTTTCATGACAACATCCTTGATGTTGCGTCAACCGGGAGTTTTCACTACAGGAGTGGCTGGTGGACCTGTAACAGACTGGAAATTTTATGAAATTATGTACGGAGAACGCTACATGGACAGACCTAAGCAAAACAAAGAAGGATACGAAAAAGCATCGTTATTGAATTATGCGGATAAATTGCAAGGAAATCTTTTATTGATCCACGGAACCATTGACGACGTTGTGGTTATGCAGCACAATTACGCATTGGTAAAAAAATTTGTTGAAGCCGGCAAACAAATGGATTTCTTTCCGTATCCGATGCACAAGCACAATGTTTCGGGAAAAGACCGTGTGCATCTAATGGAGAAAATTCTGAGCTATATTTTGGAGAAGAATAAATAAAATCACCAATATGTTCTCTTCGATGGACGGGCAGTAAACATCAAAAGGCAGTCTTTGCGTAAGGTTGGGTCAACTTTACTTGACCACGCTGTTTAGCAGAGTTAAAACTTAAGAAACCTGCATAAAAAAGAAAGACCCTTGATGAATTACGGGAAAAAGGAAAAACTCAATTTATTGAATGGCATTCAGGCTGCCAATAACAAGCGCGTTTTTAGTTAAAAACTGGATAAGGTAGTAACCTTTATTTAAATGGGTAATCGCTAACTGACCTGAATTTTGATTGGTTAAATATTCGCCCATCAATTTTCCACCCAAGTCATAAACGTGAATTTTGTTCAATTGCGTTAAATCCTTCCAATAAATATCCAGGGTATTGTTGTTATTTTGAAAATAGATTTTTGAATTGTCACTGTTAATGTCCACTCCGGCATTAGCTGGTTGAATGAATACATTTTCTGACAGGGCATTCCCCATAATTTGCGCATTGACTCCTGTTTCGCCGTGGAGAATACCAACCGTACTGATTGAAATATTATTTATCCATTGATCCACTTGGCAATTGATATTTACGTTGATTTGATCTTGTGAAACATTCGATTGAATAACATTATTCATCTGAATGAGTTGTTGATTTGTATTTCCTAAATTGTGAAGTTCAAACTGAGACTCTAAACTTCCATCACCGTTATGATCGGCATTCCCACCGATGATCATGTGCATATATCCAAATTGCCAGCCCCAGTACATCGATGGGCTTTGAAAACTCAAGGGATGATTTTCAGGATAAAGTGAAATATCCATCGCCTGGTCACCGGTCTGTGTATTTAAAGGTTTTGGAACGCCAACAAGAAACGAAATCTTTTCAATTTGCACGATGTTGAAATTACCAAGATAGAGGGTGTGGTTTTGAGGCTCGATAAGGAAAACACTATTAATTGCAGTAAGTTGCCCTCCATCGTGTTCGATTTGAATATTCGACAAATAATAATCAAAATGATCTAACGCAAATATTTTTCCGTTCCAAGCGGTGTAATTTTGATTCATTTCCAAATTGGAATTTTGAAACATTGGCGCAATGTCCAAGAAAACATTTTTTTGACTGAACGTGTGTAGTGTCAGGCACAAGACAAATGACAATGTGAATTTATTTTTCATTTTGCGTAATTCTAGACTTAAAATTAGTTCATTATATTGAATTTGTGATACTTTCATCGGAATAAAAGGTTGATATTTGAAATCAGTCAAGATTTTCAGGTAAAAGGATGCATTAATGATCCGTCCTTACCAATTAGGTAGCAGGTACTTTTGGCTTGTTTTGAGCATACATTAAAATTGCCCAAAAAATTGATGCAATTACGAAGGCACCAGGTAATAAAAGCATTCCCATGCGGAGATCACCTGCGTAAAAATCAGAAATTCGTCCCACAAGTTCGGGAGACCATAGGTCACCAAAAGCATGAATACTGAATATGGCAATGGCCATAGCACTGGATCTAATGACTGGAGATACGGTTTCTACCAAAATAGTATTGATTGGCCCGGTAGATTGAAAAAGAAATACCAGTGCAATTGCGATAGAAATCATACAATGTATTGAATTATTCGTGGTAATACCGTAAAAAACAAAGGGTACTGACAAAAAAACTGATAGCGCCAACAATTTAGCATATCCTCCCGCTGATCTTGTTTTCCATCTTGTTGCTAAATATCCTCCGATGATTGTACCAAGAATCCCCCCCAAAATTAATGCAGGGCCGAAAAATAAGGAAGATTGTTCTACGGACATTCCATGGACTCGTGTTAAAAATGCAGGTCCCCAAAAGGAAAGTGCCCCCATTGAAAACGTATACGCAATGTAACCTGCAACAGCGAGCATATAATGTTTGTTTTTGGTCAAAGCCCAAACATCGGATAAATTGGCCTTTTTGGCGGAGACTCTATCGGGTTCGCTTTCTCCTCTTGTGGGTTCCTTTACAAAAAACAGCAAGCCAGCAAGTAAAAACCCTGGCAAACCTGTTATGAAAAATGCTTCTCTCCATCCCCAACTTGCTGCGATTAATCCTCCCAATGTGAAACCCATCGCGGCGCCAATTGGAACAGCTAAATAAAATATTGTCATCGCATTATTACGCCTTTTTGGGCTATACGCATCGGATATTACGGCAGGTCCAATCGCACCGAAACTGGCTTCACCCAAGCCCACCAGAACTCTACAGAAAATCATGAATGAAAAAGCCTGTGCCACACCGGTCAAACAGGTTCCCAAACTCCATCCAATGACACCAATAGCCATTAATTTTTTTCTCGAAAAACGATCGCCCAAATAACCAAATAAGGGTGATGTTAAAAAATATCCCAGCATAAAGGCAGTCGCTAAGCGCCCCATATCACCATCGTCCTTGACCCCAAGTTCGGCTTTTATTGGTTCTAGAAGAGAGGAAAGAACGTATCTGTCAAGGTAATTAAAAAGGTTTATAATGGTTAAAACCCACAACAAACTTTTCGCCCCTTCAATTGAATGGTCCTTTTGAATTGTATTGGATAAGTCATCCTTCATTGAACAAATATAGACGAAAAGTAAATTTCGTCTAAAATAAAACGGAATTTAATTGAAATCTGAGAATTGAATTATTTACATTTGAATAAATTATAATTATGAAAAATCTCATTCTCGAGGCCTGGGATAATCGCTCCTTGCTTCAAAAGCCGAATACCGTAAGGGCCATTGAGAAGGTTATTGAGGAAACCGACAAAGGGAGACTGCGCGTTGCTGAACCCCTCGAAAATGGCAAATGGCAGGTAAATGAGTGGGTTAAAAAAGCAGTCGTGATGTATTTTCCAATCCGGCAAATGGAAACAATTGAGGTAGGCCCCTTTGAGTTTCACGATAAGATGGCCTTGAAAAGAAATTACAAAGAATTGGGCGTGCGTGTGGTTCCACATGCCATTGCACGTTACGGGGCTTATGTTGCTTCTGGCGTAATCATGATGCCGTCCTATGTTAACATTGGCGCCTATGTCGATTCAGGAACTATGGTAGATACATGGGCAACCGTGGGGAGTTGTGCTCAAATTGGAAAAAACGTACACTTAAGCGGAGGAGTTGGAATTGGCGGTGTATTGGAGCCTTTGCAAGCTGCGCCAGTTATTATTGAAGATGATGCTTTTATCGGCTCACGTTGCATTGTTGTGGAGGGAGTTCGGGTTGGAAAGGAGGCTGTTCTCGGTGCCAATGTAGTCTTAACGAAATCCACAAAAATCATAGATGTAACAGGTTCTTCACCGCAAGAAATTCGCGGATATGTTCCGGAACGAAGCGTTGTGATTCCCGGTTCTTACACCAAAACTTTTCCTGCAGGTGATTTCCAAGTACCCTGTGCCTTAATCATCGGAAAACGCAAAGCATCGACTGATCTTAAAACCTCGTTGAACGACGCCTTACGCGAACACAATGTAGCTGTTTAGCAGACATAATCAAAAAACGTTATGACGTTTGGTTTCATTGATACATACCCAACTTTATTCAAAACTTTGTTTCGCCTATACTACAAACGTATGTTGTATATGCGTATATTAGTTGCGCTTATACGCTAGTTAGCACCAATTGAATGACGACACACCGTATAGACAGAAACAACAATAAAAAATAAAAAGACTAGATAAAGAGAAATGGCAAACAGCAACTTGACAAATGCACGAAATGCAAAGAATGATGAGTTTTATACTCAATATCACGATATTGAAAAAGAAATATCCGCTTATTTAGAGTATAACCCCAATGTTTTTTACGGGAAGACAATTTTATTGCCCTGCGACGATCCAGAATGGAGCAATTTTACAAAATATTTTGCTCAGAATTTCGAAAGATTTGGCCTAAAAAAATTAATAAGTACTAGTTATGCGGTTGAAAGTAAACTTTATAAAAGCAATTACCAGCCTACACTTTTTGAGGTTAATGACCCACAATTTGACGAATACAAAACGAGAAGAAACGGGAAGATATTTACCTTGACTAGAGATAAATCGGGTGATGGTAAAATTGATGTGAATGACTTAGAATGGCAGTATTTGCAAGGTGATGGCGATTTCAAAAGCCCAGAAATCATAAAGATTAGGGAGGAGGCAGATTTTATAATCACTAATCCACCATTTTCTTTGTTCCGTGAATTCATTGGTTGGATTTTTGAAAGCAAAAAGAATTTCGTAATAATAGGTAATATGAATGCCATTACATACAAAGAGGTTTTTCCGTTAATTAAAAATGATGAAATGTGGCTTGGGGCAGGCAAAAATGATGGCAGAAATATTTGGTATGAAGTGCCTGACAATTATGTGAATTTTCATAAAGAAGAAAACGGCAAAAAGTACGCATTCGTAGCAGGAACAATTTGGTTTACAAATATAGATCACGGGCGCAGACACAAACCTCTGCCACTAATGACTGAAGCAGACCTTATTAAATTTTCTACAAAAAAACCATACGAAAAATATGAAAATTATGATGCCATAGAAGTTTCTCAAGTAAAACATATACCAAGCGACTACAAAGGGGTTATGGGGGTACCAATTAGTTTTTTAAGCAAACATAATCCTGAACAATTTGAAATTATTTGGCAGGCAAGCGGTAATACGAGAGCATCCGCCCCAAAAGAAATTTTAAAAAGGTTGAAATATACACCGCATCCCAAAGACAGGGGCGGATGCACTATTGTAAATGGACAAAGAACTTACGGAAGAATTTTAATCAAACACAGACACGGTAAAAAATGATAACAACACTTAGAACCGACATCACAGTTAAAGATATTTGTGATGGCTTCGTTTATAACCAACTCGAAGGCAAAGGGCTTTTTGGTTTATCAGGTAAATTGACAATTCAACCTGAATATCAACGAAACTATATTTATGCTGACGGCAAAAGAGACGTAGCAGTTATTGACTCTATGCTAAAAGATTATCCATTAGGGTTAATATATTTTGTAAAAATTGCTGCTGACAAATTTGAAGTCTTGGATGGACAACAACGAATAACAAGTTTTGGTCGCTTCGTGACTAATAAGTTCGCTGTTAAAGTTGACGGCATGGAACAATACTTTGAAAGTTTAGCTCCTGAATTACAAGCAAAAATATTAAACACAAGGCTGACAATTTATGAATGTGAAGGCGAAGAACCCGAAATAAAGTCTTGGTTCAAAACAATAAATATCGCAGGTGTTCCTCTAACAAATCAAGAACTAAACAATGCAATTTATTCAGGACCATTTGTAACTCTTGCGAAAGAAGAATTCAGCAATAGTCAAAATGCAAACATCCAAAAATGGAGTGCTTACGTTTCAGGTAGTGCAAATAGACAAGAATTTTTAGAATGTGCTCTTGATTGGGTTAGTAAGGGCAAAATAGAAGACTATATGGCTCTTCATCGCAAGGACACCAACATTAACGAATTAAGGACATATTTCACAAGTGTTATTGACTGGGTTTCCACCGTATTTACTGACGTTGAAAGTGAAATGCGTGGACTTGAGTGGGGACGACTTTATGAAACATATAAAAACCAACCTTACAGCCCACAAGTAGTTTCTGACCAAATTAAAAATTTGTATGCCGACCCTTATGTGAAAAATCGTAAAGGAATTTTTGAGTATATCCTTGGCGGATCAACAGACACTAAGCTTTTGGAAGTTCGTGTATTTGACGAAGCGACAAAAAAATCTGTTTATGCAAAACAAAAAGCAGAAGCAGAGAAAAAAGGAATTTCAAATTGTCCTTTGTGTGCTATTGGTAATAATACAAACAAGAACAAAATCTGGACATTAGCCGAAATGGACGCAGACCACGTTTCAGCTTGGAGTAAAGGTGGTGCGACAGCTATAGAGAATTGCGAAATGTTGTGCAAGACACATAACAGGGCAAAAGGTAACAAATGACTACTACAAACAACAGAAAGACAGAACAACTGGTGCTAACAGCGTGTAAGCGCAACCCTCCGGGTATGCGCCTACACGCCAAACGTTAGCCACAACCTAAAAGAATGCCTTCTACTAAAATTGGTTGACTAAAAAATCAAGATATTTAACAAAGTATGATGACAGAAAAAAAAAGTCGAAAAGAAAATTGAAACCG
>VGMK01000030.1 GCA_016866375.1 Bacteroidota bacterium | reverse complement strand
ATCTCTATGACGGTACAGAATTGTCGGTCTATAATCGTTGGGGAAACTTGGTCTATTCGGCCAGTCCATACTTAAATAATTGGTCGGGTGATGACTTGAAAGATGGTATCTATTACTATGTGCTAACAGTGAAGGACACAAATAGGACTTATAGCAGTTTTTTCCATCTCTTAAAAGAACCCTAAACGTACTTTCTCAAGAAATTAACGGCTCTAGGTTTTTTAAAAAAATAAATTTCTCTGAGGGCAGCGGCGGGAGAAATTTCTTGGCCTCTGCGTGTTGTGAAAAGAGTAGTTTATTTAGAGGGAATCCAATCAGGAATGATTTTAAGTGTTTTAAGTGTTTGGTACTCCTCACTCTGTGGAACTGGTTCAAAAGCATATTCCCAATTAGCTTGCGGCGGCATGCTCATGAGTATAGATTCTGTGCGTCCACCTGAATAAATTCCGAATTTTGTTCCTTTGTCGTGAAGTAAATTGAATTCCACATAACGCCCTCTACGAAGCGCTTGCCATTGTTTTTCTTCAATACTAGGAGGCGATAGTTTTTTATGCCTGACCTGATCCTTGTAAAGAACTGGAAATAGTTCGCCAAGTTCAGTACAAAAGTTCATTAAATTTTCTTTACTCAAACCCGTGTTGTCCTCATTTTTGTAATCAAAGAAGATGCCGCCAATACCCCTTGTTTCTCCCCTGTGCGGTAGATAAAAATAGTTATCTGCCCAGGGTTTAAATTCGGGATAAAATTTAGGATGATGGCGATCACAAAGGTCCTTTAGCGACTGATGAAATAATACCGCTTCCTCGTGATTGACATAATGCGGCGTCATGTCGATACCTCCGCCAAACCAATATTCTCCTGAATTTAATTCAAAATAACGCACATTCATGTGCATGATTGGATGTCTTGGGTGTTTTGGATGTAGCACAATAGAAACTCCTGTTGCAAAGAAGGATTCGCCTTCCATCTGCAGTTGTTGTTTCATAGCACTGCTTACCTCTCCGTAAACCTCAGAAAATGCCACACCGCCTTTTTCGAGAATTGTACCGTCCTTCAGTACTTGCGTATGTCCGCCTCCTCCTTCCTCACGTTGCCATTTATCTCCAATGAATTTTCCAAAGCCATCGATGTGCTCAAGCTCCCTGATAATATGATCTTGAAGCGACCTGTAGCGATTCGAAATTTCCTCTTTTCTCATTTAAGTAAATTTCGGGTCTTAAAATCTTCGAACAAAACGGGAATATATGCCGAGTTTTCGTATCCATCTCTTTCATTGCGCTGCATGGGTGAAAACGAAGAAACTATGCCTACTTGAGGTACTCTCTGCTGCAGGTAGAGAAATACATTTCGAAAAATATCGTAACCCAAACAAACTGTTTTTGTTAGGTCAGATTGCTTTGAATTTCTGTATTTTCTTTGAAAATGCTTGATATGTTCATTGTCGTAATCAAATTGGTTAGGCGCTGTAAACATGAATGTGAATTTATTTTGAACTGTTGCATTAATTTCTTTCCACTCCAACCAATCTTTTAGCCCAATAATTTTGAAATTTTCAGAGGACTGATAATTCGTCAATAGAGGCAACACCTTTTCTTTTTCGGTGGATAAGTAGACAAAGTAAATGAGTCCTCCGAGTTGTTCGAATTGTTTGTAGTTCTTTAGGCTTGCCTCGATTAAAGGAGTATCGTTATCATTACTCAAATTTCTGTAAGCAGATGAAAACGTATTTTGCATCCAATGCTCGTCAGTTTTTTCGTTTTTAATGAGGACAATTCGTCCTGGTAATTTTCGACAATATTCTGCCAATCCATTAATCAGAGACTCATTTTGAGAGGAATAGGTTAAAGCCAAAGGATTATTTTTTACGATTTCGTGGGAAACTTGAGTAGGGTAGACAATATGAATTTTTCTATTCATAGACCAATTATGAAGTAATTCTGCTTCTTTTTTATCAAAAGGTGCAAAAATTAAGTCAAAGGAAGCCAAATTCTCGTTACTTAAAAGATCGGCAAATGAACGACCTTTTTGGTTGTAATCTATAACCTTCACAGTTGCCGAATAGCCGGCAAGATTTAAACTGTCTATTGCCATTTTTACTCCAATATAAAAATCGAGACCGAAATTTGAAACATTCTTGTTCACTTCGGACAAGCTGTCCAAATTTAGAGGTAATAAAATGGCAATTTTTGGAGATTTGCTTAGCTTTTCACCCCACTTTACCGGGTTGGCAATCAAAGGTGATATTTTAACAGGAGTTCGCGTTGGAACAGGTGCTAAATTTTCTTTTTTTAGAGGGATTTTTAATTTTTGCCCAGCATTTATTTTGGTGGAGCTAAGTTGATTGTATTCCAAAATTCGCTGCACGGGAATCATGAAACGTTTGGCGATTGTATACATATTTTCTTGCGGGAGAACGGTATGTTCGACAACGCTGTCTGAAAAAGTCAGGCGAATATTTTCAGCTTCAATAGTCTGATTCGAGATTGGCTCAGGGTTACTTGTTTCAGCAATTGCTATTCTTGGTACAGCGTTTCGAATACTTAATTTTTGATCAATTTTTAAACCATTCTCTGTGCTTGGATTTTGAGCAATGATCGAATCCACAGAAACGCCATACAGCTTGCTCAAGCCAAACAAGGTTTCTTGCTTTTGAACAGTATGTTGTACCGTTCTTAGCGTTACCGGAACATAGATTACCGTTCCAATAACCAAACCACGTTCAATACCCGGATTTGATTTTAATAAGTCTTCCACGGAACAACCATACCAATTGTGAATGCCAAAAACGGTATTTCCTTCCTCTATTGTATGAATATAGAAAATACCCTTTTCATTTTTTAAAACTTCAGCAAATTGTGCAGAAAATTTACTTGAAGTAATGATTCCAAAAAATATTATTAATATTCTGATTATCATATTATTCCCATTCAATTGTTGCAGGTGGCTTGGAACTGATGTCATAAGTTACTCTGTTTATCCCTTTCACTTGGTTAATGATGCGATTAGAGACTTTTGCAAGAAAAGTATAGGGTAAATGGCACCAGTCAGCTGTCATTCCATCAGTAGACGTGACAGCCCGCAAGGCAATTGCATTTTCGTATGTGCGCTCATCGCCCATTACCCCTACAGACTGTATTGGTAGAAAAATTGCTCCTGCCTGCCATACATCATCGTAAAAACCGTCTTCTTTCAAACTGTCGATAAATATTGCATCCACTTCTTGCAAAATACGTACCTTTTCCCTAGTTACCTCACCAAGTATCCTAATTCCAAGTCCCGGTCCCGGAAATGGATGTCGACCGAGTATGCGTTGATCAATCTGTAAACTCTTGCCGATTCTTCTAACTTCGTCTTTAAATAATAGTCGAAGCGGTTCTACTACTTTTAGCTTCATGTAATCAGGAAGGCCTCCAACATTGTGATGAGATTTTATGGTTTGAGAAGGGCCTCCTGTTGCAGAGACAGATTCTATAACATCAGGATAAATGGTCCCTTGACCGAGCCATTTTGCACCCTTCACTTTTTTAGATTCTTCGTCGAAAACTTCTATAAATGTACGCCCGATAGCCTTGCGCTTTCGCTCTGGATCAGTTTCATTTTTTAATGCATTATAAAATTTTTCAGAAGCATCTAATCCTTTGACATTCAATCCTATAGTTTTATATGATTCGAGTACTGATTCAAATTCATTTTTTCTTAAAAGACCGTTGTCAACGAAAATACATTGTAAGTTGTTGCCAATTGCTTTGTGTAGAATCACGGCGGCAACGGATGAGTCAACACCCCCCGAAAGGCCAAGAATTACTTTGTCGGACCCAAGTTGAAGCTTTAATTTTTTGGTTGTTTCCTCAACAAAAGAATCTGGAGTCCAGTCTCCCGAACAATCACATAGTTTGTGTACAAAATTTTTCAACAATATTTTTCCCTCTGCAGAGTGATAAACTTCTGGGTGAAATTGAATGGCATAGGTACTTTCTCCTTGAATGTGATAGCCGGCGATTGCTACATCCTCTGTACTCGCAATGATTTTATAATGCTCGGGAATTTGTTGAATCGTATCTCCGTGTGACATCCAAACTTCGCTCCCATTGGACATGCCTCGAAGAAGTGGATTGTCAACGTCAATGTATTTCAAACTCGCACGCCCGTATTCACGCGTGTTTGACGGTGTAACCTCTCCTCCAAAATGATGTGCTAAGTATTGAGCCCCAAAACAAATTCCTAAGAGCGGTAATTCTCCTTTTATTTCTGACAAGTTTGGTTTTGGGGATGCTTCGTCGCGAACAGAAAATGGACTACCGGAAAGAACTACTCCTTTTACATTTTTTGAGATCGGGGGTATTTTATCCCATGGATGTATTTCGCAATATACGTTCAGCTCGCGAATTCTTCTTGCAATCAATTGGGTATATTGCGATCCAAAATCAAGGATAATTATGGTTTGATGCATGCAACAAATATAATCCCTTTCTGAGTTCTTGGTCATCATGGGCAGCATCAAATTTCAGAATATTTATCAACATGAAAACATTCGGGAATTTCTGCATTACTGGATTTATTTCTTATGATTTATTGCCTTAAAATTGTATCTTTGCCTTTCTCAAAATTTGGGTCATGATCGGAGATATTTTAAAAAAGTTATTCGGAGATAAAAGTGTAAAGGACAAAAAAGAATACTGGCCCTTTGTAGAAAGAGTAACCGAGGCACACAAGCAAATTATTACATTGTCGGATAATGAGTTAAGGAATAAAACCACCGAGTTCCAGAATAAAATAAAAAGTGACAAGCAAACCATGGAAGATGAGCTTGTTTTTTTAGTCCAAAAGGCTACGGATTTTAACACATCCATTGAAGAAAAAACAGTCTTATTTGAAGAAATCGAGAAGTTAGAAAAAAGTATCGATGATCAAATTGAGTCCTCTCTCATCGAGCTCTTGCCCCAGGCATTTGCAGTCGTAAAAGAAACTGCTCGGCGCTGGGCTGAAAATGGTCGATTGACGGTGGATGCAACTGATTTTGACCGTAAATTGGCAGCCAGAAAAGATGGAATTCAGTTAGAGGGGGAAAAAGCGGTCTGGATAAATGAGTGGTCAGCAGCAGGTAATAAAATAAAATGGAACATGGTGCACTACGATGTGCAATTGATGGGAGGAGCCGTACTGCATAAAGGGAATATTTCTGAAATGCAAACGGGTGAGGGTAAAACACTTGTGGCAACATTACCAGTTTACTTAAATGCTTTGGCAGGTAAAGGTGTACATGTCGTTACTGTAAACGATTATTTAGCCAAGCGAGATTCCGAATGGATGGGCCCGCTCTATCAATTTCACCAATTGTCAGTGGACTGTATCGATAAGCACCGTCCAAACTCAGCGGAAAGAAGACAGGCCTACATGGCAGACATAACATTTGGGACAAACAACGAATTTGGTTTTGATTACCTAAGAGATAATATGGCCGGTCATACGGATGATTTAGTTCAGCGTAAACACCATTTTGCTATAGTCGATGAGGTCGACTCAGTGTTAATTGATGATGCGAGAACTCCGCTCATTATTTCGGGTCCAACGCCAAAAGGGGACCAACATGAGTTTTATGAATTAAAGCCGAGAATAGAGAAAATTGTCAATGCTCAAAAACAATACACTCAACAATGCTTGAACGATGCCAAGCGAATGTTAGCCGTGATCAACGAGCCTGTAAACGATAAAAATCAGATGAAAGAATTCCTCGAAGAAGGCGGAAAGGCACTGTTACGAGCACACAGAGGTTTACCAAAAAACAAACCGCTCATAAAATTCTTGTCGGAACCCGGGGTTAAGGTTCATTTGCAGAAAACAGAGAATTTTTTCATGCAAGAGCAGGGAAAGCAAATGAAGAAAATTGATGCTGAATTATTCTTTGTAATAGACGAAAAAAATAATACGATTGAATTAACAGACAAGGGAATCGATCTAATTTCTGGTTCTGATGACCGTCAGTTTTTTATAATGCCGGATATCGGTTTAGAAATTGCTAAGTTGCAGAAAGAAAATTTGGACCAAAAGTCGTTTTTGGAAAGAAAAGACACCTTAGTAAGAGAATACTCCATAAAATCAGAACGAATTCATTCCATTAATCAGTTATTGAAAGCATATACCTTATTTGAAAATGAGGTGGAGTATGTCATCATGGATGGAAAAGTGAAAATAGTAGATGAATCAACAGGACGCATTCTCGATGGTCGTAGGTATTCAGACGGCTTACACCAAGCAATTGAAGCCAAAGAAAACGTAAAAGTGGAGGCGGCCACTCAAACTTATGCCACAGTTACCTTGCAGAATTACTTTCGAATGTATCACAAGCTTGCAGGTATGACGGGCACGGCTGAAACGGAAGCCAAAGAATTTTGGGATATTTATAAATTAGACGTTGTAGTAATTCCTCCGAATAAAACAGTAATCAGGAAAGATTTAGATGATTACGTTTATAAAACAGCAAGAGAAAAATACAATGCCGTAATTATCGAGGTTGAAACTCTTGTGGCCCAAGGGCGTCCTGTTTTAGTTGGTACAACAACCGTTGAAATTTCAGAATTGTTGAGTCGCTTTCTTCAAATGAAGAAAATCCCACATCAAGTTTTAAACGCAAAATATCATCAAAAAGAAGCAGAAATTGTCGCAAATGCGGGCTTGGCTGGTGCCGTCACGATTGCAACGAATATGGCTGGTAGAGGAACAGATATCAAACTTGGAGATGGTGTGAAAGAGGCTGGTGGTTTAGCCATCATAGGAACGGAAAGGCATGACTCTCGTCGCGTTGACAGACAGTTGCGCGGGAGATCCGGACGGCAAGGAGATCCAGGGTCCTCTCGTTTCTTTGTATCATTAGAAGATGATTTAATGCGAAAGTTTGGTTCGGAACGGATTGCCAAAATCATGGATCGAATGGGTTTAAAGGAAGGCGAGGTAATCACCGCAGGTTTAGTTTCCAAATCCATAGAGCGTGCGCAAAAAAAAGTGGAAGAAAATAATTTCGGTATGCGTAAGCGTTTATTGGAATATGACGATGTGATGAATGCACAGCGCAAAGCCATTTATAAAAAACGTCGAAATGCTTTATTTGGAGACCGTTTAGACGTCGATATTGATAATATGTTCTATGAAATATGTGAGACCCTGGTTCAAAGAAATCACGGAGCTGAATTTGGAGAGTTTGAATTAGAATTAATTCGAATTTTAGGGATCAATTCTCCCGTATATGAGACTGAATTCAAAGCATTGGAAATTTCTGATTTAACAGAAAAGGTCTACCAAGAAATGCGCGACCAGTACGATCGTAAATGCGATAAAATCGCACAGAAAGGAATACCTCAAATTAAGCATGTTTACGAGACGATGTCCAATCAGTACAAAAATATTGTTTTTCCGCTCACTGATGGACGTCGCGAAATGCAGTTGATAGTGAATTTAGAGGAGGCATATAGTTCAGAAGGTAAAACCATTTCAAAATCTTTTGAAAAGAATGTCATTCTTTCCAAAATCGACGAGGAATGGAAGGAGCATTTACGCGAAATGGATGACCTACGCTCAGCGGTAAATAACGCCACTTATGAGCAGAAAGACCCTTTAGTTATCTACAAGTTAGAATCTTATAACTTATTCCGTTCAATGCTAGATCGTTTGAATCAAGATGCTGTGGAAATTCTCATGATGATGGATTTACCAAGAGAACAGGAAATTCAAAGCACCAACAGGGAAGATAAACAAAATAACTACGAGAAAGGGAATACGAATGTAAGCAATACATCCTCCACAGAGCCCCCTAAATTTTCTGGAAGACAAGGTTATCAGGAGGCGATTAATAATTCCTTCCCACAACAGGAAAAAAGACAACCAATTGTCGCACTACCAAAAGTGGGGCGCAATGATCCATGTCCTTGCGGTTCAGGAAAAAAATACAAGCATTGTCACGGTAAATAATGGCTTTGTTACCGACTAACATAGTCATTATTGGAACGGGAAAGGTAGCAAAGGCCTTTGTCCAGTTTTTTTTGAAAACTAAAGGAGTGAACATTACGGTTATAGGGCGTAATGTGAAAAAACTCAAAGATTTTGAATTGTGTTTTTCTGTTAACACATCAGATGACTTTAATGACTCTTCTGTAGATTGGGCGATTGTTGCCGTATCTGATGATGCCCTTAAAGAAGTCATTCCCAAAATTAAAGCAAGGTGGATATCCCTAGCTGCTGCGACGGCAGATTACAGAATATATGGACCAAATTGTTCTATTTTATATCCCCTTCAAACATTCGCCTCGAATTCGGACATTGCATTGGAGAGTGTTCCTTTCATTGTCGATGGAGATGAAATTGCAATGGAGAAAGTGAGGTGCTGGACGAAAAAATTATCGTTGAAAACGCAGCATCTTTCGCTAGTTGAAAGAGAAAAGATGCACCTAGTTGCTGTTTTTCTCAATAATTTTGTACATCATCTGTTAGCGAAGGGCATTAATCTAGCCAAAGAATACCAACTCAATCCTGCTATTTACATTGCTTTAATCAACGAGACATTTGAGAGATTTGACATTAATGATCCATTTTCTCAGCAAACGGGTCCTGCGGAAAGAAATGATGAGATTACAATGAATACACACCGAAAATACCTTTTAGAAGCAGACTTGAAACTTTACAACATGCTTTCGTCGAGTATAAAATTAGCCAAGGATGAAAAATTATAAAATTAAGTTGAATTCAGTTACCACATTTATATTTGACGTGGATGGTGTTTTTACCGACGGAAAGGTCTATTTGATTAACGATGATGTAATTCGAGCGCTTCAGTCAAAAGACGGTTACGCAGTGCAATATGCCACAAAAATCGGATACAAGATCTTTATAATAACAGGAGGGAATTCACAACAAGTTAAAGACCGCCTTTTAAATCTCGGAGTAAATGAGGTGCACCTATCAGTGAAACGAAAACTCACCTGTTTTGAAGATATAATTTTGAGATTCAATCTTACACCAGATGAAGTTCTATACATGGGAGACGATATTCCGGACATACCAGTATTAAAAAAAGTTGGAGTTTCCACTTGTCCTCAAGATGCTTGTTCAGATGTAAAAATGTTGGTGGATTATCAATCACACTGCAAGGGAGGTTTCGGTTGTGTTCGTGACGTGATCGAACAAACCCTAAGATTACAAGGAAAATGGCTTATGGAGGAGGCATTTGAATGGTAAAAATTCTTTCGTCATTTGTTGTTGGAATCTTCTTTCTGACGTCTTGTTCGAAAGAAGTGCAGCCTGAAATACCACAGTTTAAAGAAAAAGTAGTGGTCGAAGGTAGAATATTCGCGGATGAGTTTCCTGTTGTACTGCTCTCATTAACTCAAAACATCTACGCACCAACAGACATTAGTAATTACCTATCGTCTTTCATTTCTGATGCTCAAGTATACATGGTGGTAGATGGAGATTCTGTTGTTTTAAACCCCGTGCCATTGAATCAACTCGAAATGGAAGCTCTTGCTCACGTTTCTGAAATTTTAGAAATTGAACCCGAAGAAGCGGCACTTTTGCCAATTGTTGCCTATACGACAACACAACCTGCCTTCAAGGGTACAGTAGGTAAGACACACCGCTTAACGATTTCATATAAAGGATCATACAGTTATGCAGAAACAACCTTATTGAATCCTATTTCGTTGACGAATCTCGTGTGGCAACCGGAATTGTCAAATTCAGCATACGGAAAACTAAAAGCAGGATTTCAAGATCCAATAGCTAATTACGATGCCTATTATTGGGAGGTCAAGCGCATTCATCAATTCAATGGAGAAGTAATTGATAAGAGTTATGAAAGACCAGATGGGGGATATCTTCGAGATAAATATTGGAATGGTACTTTTAGGAACTTGAATTATGGTAATCCCTTAAAAAGAAAAGACACAACACATCTCGAAGAATATCGAAGGTATTTTCGCGAAGGTGACCTAGTTGTTATCCGCTTTTCAAAGATGGAATATGAAGTCTATGAGTTTTTTAGAACACGAAGAGAACAAATCGAAAACCAAGGTAGCCCTTTTGCTTCCCCTTTGAATGTAAAATCTAATTTAGTCGGTAATGCCGTTGGGATTTGGGCTGGATTCTCTCCTAGTTATGATACAATTATTTGTCAGCCCTAGGATATGAGAGTATTGAAAATGGAAATCACAAATGTAATTGGTGCAAAGAGATTTTTATGGGCTATCAAATAATACTGTTGTTTAATAAAACTTTTCAAATGCCCTTTGGCTTTTTGAGCTAATTTTAAAATTACCTTATCTTTGCGGTAAAGTATACCTATGTCTAAGCCAGTACGCGTGCGGTTTGCACCATCTCCAACAGGACCATTGCATATGGGGGGAGTGCGAACAGCACTATATAACTATCTTTTTGCGAAGAAAAATAATGGAACCTTTATCATTCGTATTGAAGATACCGATCAAACGAGATTTGTTCCTGGCGCTCAAGACTATATAATGGATGCATTAAATTGGTGTGGAATAATGCCGACAGAAGGACCAGGAATTGGTGGCGATTATGGTCCCTATATACAATCTGAACGCAAAGCGATGTATCGTCCTTATGCGGAAGAATTGGTAAAAAATGACAAGGCATATTACGCATTCGATACCGCAGAGGAATTGGAAGAAATGCGAGAGCAAGCAAAAAAAATGGGAATGCCAAATTGGCAATATAATGCCGTGACAAGAACCGCAATGAAGAATTCATTGACCTTACCTTCCTCTGAAGTGGAACGCTTATTAGAAGAAGAGGTTCCGTATGTTATTCGAATGAAAATGCCACGAAATCACGATGTTCGTTTTCATGATTTGATTCGTGGTTGGGTTGTGGTAAATACAAATAATCTTGACGATAAAGTCTTATTCAAAAGCGATGGTATGCCAACCTATCATTTGGCAAATATCGTCGATGATCACACCATGGAAATTAGTCATGTAATTCGTGGGGAAGAATGGTTGCCGTCAGCACCCTTGCACGTTATGTTATACGATGCGTTCGGTTGGGATACTCCTGAATTTGCTCACTTACCACTTTTACTAAGACCTGACGGTAACGGAAAACTCTCAAAACGAGATGGTGATAGGTTAGGATTTCCAGTATTTCCCACCGATTGGGTTACAGAGGAGGGCGAGCTATACTCCGGTTATCGTGAAAAGGGATACTTTCCAGGGGCATTTTTAAACATGTTGGCTTTACTTGGTTGGAACCCCGGCACAGCGCAAGAATTATTCTCTTTAGATGAATTAACTCAAGTTTTTACCTTGGAAAGAGTTTCAAAAGCGGGTGCTAAGTTTGATCCAGATAAAACAAAATGGTTCCAACAACAATATTTACGTCAACAGTCAAATTCGGAGTTGGTAGATACCTTGAATACATTGTGTGAAGGAAAATATTCGAAAGAACAGCTAACTGTTGTTTGTGACTTGATGAAAGAGCGTGCTACGTTCGTTGCTGACATGTTGATAGATGGTTCTTATCTAGTGGAGAAACCATTGCGTTTTGACGAAGAAACCATTGCAAAAAAATGGAAGCCGGAAACAACATTCATAATGCAAGAATGGAAGGAAGTTGTTACGAATCTTTCCCAGTTTGACGCCGACGCGATTGAAAGTGCTTTTAAAAATTTCCTCGCTGAAAAGGAGTTGGGAATAGGCGCGGTTTTATTACCGTTTCGGCTTACCATCACTGGAGTTGGTGCAGGTCCTGGTATGTTTGATATAGCATCATTCCTCGGAAAAGAAGAAGTTCTTGACAGAATGGAGGAGGGGCTCAAACGAATTATTAGCCTCACTCATGCATAAAATTCTCGTTTCTAGCATAAGGATTTATGCATTTCATGGATGCTTGGAAGAGGAAGCTAAAATTGGAAGCGACTACCTAGTTGACGTAGAAATTAATACTGATTTTTCGAATGCGGCATTAACTGATAACCTAGCGCAAACAGTTGATTACGTTCAGGTGCATAAAATTGTTAAAGAGGAAATGCTGATTCGATCTAAATTATTGGAACATGTAGGGCAGCGAATTTTAAATAGATTTCACAAGGAAATAGAACATCCAGCGGCATACCAGGTGAAAATTTCCAAGCTAAACCCTCCGATTAATGGAGATGTGCAAGCGGTATCTATAATACTCTCAGATTAATTTTTATTTATTTTCGATTGATGAAGGTAATTGATACCTGTTTCAATACCATGACGGTAATCGAGTATGATACTTTCAACAGAATTTGTAAAAATATTCGTGTTCAAGGCTTTGTCCGGTGCTAGTTGTTCGATAATACCTTTCTTTACTAATTTGTCTGCGTAATCTACGGATTCTTTAATGCGCAATTGAAAATTCTCAACACTCTTTTTAATTTTAAAATTAGCCCGAATCATTCTGGCGACCAAATATTCAGGTTTTACAAGCGAAGGTTTGAATTGTTGATGCGTAGTACGTATTAAAAGTACATGTTTAGGTTTTTGCTGCATGACCCATTTAATTGGAATTGGGTCAGTAATTCCACCATCTGAATATGGTATATTGTCAACAAAATGCATTCCTTTTGTAATCATAGGTACAGTGCTTGCTGCAATTGTCATATCAACCCAATTTTCGAGATTTGGCTGTAGGTAATGCGTGTCTCCACTTTCTGTGTGAGTTAGCACGATGTAAAATGATTTACTGAGTAGTGCCTCTAAAGCTTTATTCTTTTCAAAGGGAAATTCTTTCTCTGTAATTTCATAAAAGAAGTCTAGGTTCATCAGGCCTTCTGAAAATGCTTTTGAAAAACTAACAAATCGAGGATCTTTACAAAAGGCTTTCATGGAATTAAAATAAGAGCCAAATTGATTACTCAAAAAATAAGAACCCGCTAACGAACCTCCTGAAACCGCTACTATTACATCGTAATCATCATAACCGTACATGGTAAATGCATCCAAAACACCTGCAGTGAAACTTGTTTTAAAACCGCCCCCTTCAAGTATTAAAATGCGTTTTCCTTCGAACATTCTTTATGAGTTAATCCCTTTATATTCAGTTATAAAATTAACTAACTGATGAAAAGCACGCGCTCTGTGTGAAAATAAATTTTTCTCGTTTAAAGTCATTTCTGCAAATGTTTTACCTTGCTTCTCAGGTACGAAAATAGGATCATATCCAAAGCCATTTTGCCCAATTTTTTCTAATCCAATTTCTCCGTTAACAATCCCCGTAAATTGAAATTCTTGACCTTCATTAATTAGGGTGATAACGGTCTTGAAGCGGGCATTTCTATTTTCATGTCCTGACAATTTAGAAAGAACTTTATCAATGTTTGCATCGTCATTTTTTCTGTCACCGGCATAGCGAGCTGAGAAAACTCCAGGTTCACCATTTAAAGCTTCAATCTCTAATCCGGTGTCGTCCGCAAAACAAGTCATTTGGTATTTCTCCCAGATGTATTTTGCTTTCAATAGTGAATTCCCTTCAATTGTGTCGGCTGTCTCTGGAATATCTTCCTCAAGACCAAGTTCAGTTAAAGAAAGCAATTGTATTTCATCTCCAAGTAAGTTTTGAATTTCTTTCACTTTGTTTTGATTATGAGAGGCGAAGATTATTTTCATGAAAACAGGGCTAAATATTTCTCTTGATTTGACAATACTGAATACCTCTCATCAATGGTTTGTTTTCCGGACTTTCCAATTTGCATTCTTAATGTCTTATCTTGCAAAAGAAGTGCGAGATGTTCTTTCCATTCTTCTTCAGTCTTAAGTAAATAACCATTTTGTGTATGTTCAATAATTTGGTTGTTCACACCGACAGGTGACATGAGTGCTGGTATTCCTAAGGCCATGTACTGAAGACCTTTAAATCCGCATTTGCCTTCTGCCCAAATATCGTTTTCTAATGGCATGACTCCAATGGAAATTTTCGACAAATCTTGAATTTCAGTTTCTTTTTTCCATTTCAAAAACTTCAAAGAGTTGAGATGATAGGTTGGCGCCTCGTTGGAAATGATCAGAAAATCAAAGGTGTATGTCTTCTCCAATTCTTTGATTACTGGGACTAGAAAGTCAAGATAATGCATGGTCGTGTGGGTTCCTGTCCAACCGATTACAACTCGTTCTTGGTCATAGTCAGTAGATAAATTATGATGATGGAAGGTATCGATAGTTGTCGGAATAATTTCAACATTTTTATTGAATTGCGCAGCATATTTTGCCAAATAATCATTTCCTGCACTCACTTTGTAGGCCCATTTCATACAGTAATTTACCTTCCAATAGGCTTTTAATCTATGAAATTTAGCATTTGATTCACTATAGTTCGCGAGCCAAATCGCATCATCAAAATCATATATAATTTTTTTTCTCCAAATTTTTGCAATTATCCATTCAAAAATAGGTGGACCAATATGCGCTGCTTCACGATGAATAAAAACAAAATCGTATTTTCCTAACTGAAACATCAGAAGCCAACGTTTCAAAAAGCTTATGAAAACACTCATTATTTTTTGAGGAGTTTTTCCCGAGGCATACAAGGATTTCCAAGCCTTTTGAGATAGAAAAGGTTTGAAGTCATAAGAAATTCCTTCATTCGTCAAATATGTCAGATACTGCTCAAAACGAAACCTTTGAGATGGAGCCT
>VGMK01000029.1 GCA_016866375.1 Bacteroidota bacterium | reverse complement strand
GAAAATTAAATATACCTTACAGGATTTATGGCGGATTGTCGTTTTATCAACGTAAAGAGATTAAAGACCTTTTGGCCTATTTTCGTTTAGCAGCTAATCCGCGAGATGAAGAAGCCCTAAAACGCGTAATAAATTACCCAAAGCGCGCCATTGGGAAAACGAGTATAGAACACATTATCATAGCAGCCAATCATTACGGGGTGTCTATGTGGGATGTAATGAGTGATTTTGACTCCTACCCCGCTGATGTCAATTCAGGAACCAAAGCTAAAATCGGTGAGTTTGTTACCATGATTATGAGTTTCAACGCACAACTCAATAGATTAAATGCTTTTGAACTTGCGGATACGATATCCAAATCCTCAGGTGTGATGCGTGAAATGTTGGCGGAGAAAGACAAAGGCCCGGAGGAAGTGGAGCGCATTCAAAACGTCGAAGAGCTTTTGGCAGGTATTCAAGAATTCAGTAAAAATGAGGAAGGAGATGAATTTAAAAGCTTATCAGACTTCATGATTGAAGTTGCGCTACTCACCGATGCAGACGAAGACAATGGAGAGGAAAGAAATCATGTATCGCTCATGACCATTCATGCAAGCAAGGGATTAGAATTTCCACATGTATTTATAGTCGGTTTGGAGGAAAATTTATTCCCATCACAAATGGCCTTGAATTCGCGTTCAGAACTTGAGGAGGAGCGCAGGTTATTTTACGTTGCTGTAACAAGAGCGATGCAAACGGCTACGCTAACGTATGCAAGCTCAAGATTTACATGGGGGCAATCGATAAGTTGTGAACAAAGCAGGTTTATTGACGAAATAGAGAAAACATATGTTGAGTTTGAAGGCGTTTCTCGAGCAGGAGGACGCTCCCTGATGGGAGGAGGATTTGAGCGTCCATTTTCTGGAGGGTTAAACCGAAGTTTAGGAACCAATGCACCATTGAAATCTTTAAAAGAGATTTCGGGAAATCCAGGTAGAGAAACATCAGGTTCCATCGATGTAATGGTTGGAAACAATGTGGAGCATGATCGATTCGGAAAAGGAAAAGTAACCAAAACAGAGGGTGTAGGACCCGATAAAAAAGCTACCATATTTTTCCCTCATCACGGTACCAAAACAGTTTTATTGCGTTTTGCTAATTTGAAAATAATCGAATAGTTATGAAAAATATATGCTGTAGTGTAGGTTTTCTATTTGTGGTACTAACAGTATTACCACAGAGTTGGACGGAAGCAGAGCGAAAAAAGGCAAATACCTGTAGCGAGGTAGACGAATTAGAAGCTAACGAAAAAGAAGCAATTATGTATATTAATTTGGCGCGATTATACCCCAAAAAATTTGCTAAAATAGAATTGACGAACTATTGGGGTCCAGAAAAGTACAATCGTTACTTAGAAGATTCAGAATACAAAGAGTCTTTAATGGATCAGTTGTTATTTGATCAAGAGCCAGTTACAGCGCTTTTTTGGGACGAAGAACTTCAGGCGTTTGCAGCATGCTTTGCTGAAGAACAAGGTGCAAATGGACATATGGGCCACCAACGTAAAAATTGTCCTGAGGGAAATTTTGCTGAATGCTGCGCCTATGACATGGAGACAGGTTTGGATATCGCCATGCAATTACTAGTTGATCATCAAGTTCCAAGTCTTGGTCATCGAGAAAATTGCTTAAATCCGGAATACACTAAAGTGGGAATTAAATTCGGTCCTCATAAAAAAGCAAACTTTTGTACCGTTATCGACCTCTATTAAATGAAAAAAATAGGTTTGCTTTCGGACACACACGGATTTCTAGATGAACGCATTAAACATTACTTTTCAGAGGTTGACGAAATTTGGCACGCTGGAGATATAGGCACCCTTGAAGTTTTAGATGAGTTAAGCAAATTTAAAAAAACACGGGCTGTTTGGGGCAATATCGATGACCATCTAGTTAGGCAAGAAACGAGAGAATTTTTAAGATTTTCAATAGAACAAGTAGAGGTATTAATGACACACATCGGAGGTAAACCAGAAAAATATGCTAAACCTGCTTTTGACGAACTCATGAAAAATGGCGCCCCAAAACTTTTCATTTGCGGCCATTCACACATAGCATTGATTAAAATGGACAAACGGTTCAATATGTTGTGGATAAACCCCGGTGCATGCGGTTTCAAAGGATTTCATTCTGTGAAAACCATTGCCAGATTTTGTCTTACGAAAGACCGAATTCACGACCTCGAACTTATCGAGTTAGGTAAAAGAGTGTAATATTTAATTCTCTTTTATTTAAAAATAGAATCGCTCAACCCTTTGTTCACTTTGTATCCGGTTAAGTATACTGTGATTTTTCCTTTCTGGTCTTTATTATTATTCGTTGATTTATTTGTTTGATGAATATTAGCCGCAACACTTTTGGGCATTTTAAACTTCTTAACATCAATTTCAAAAACCAAGCTGCTCGGAAGTCCAAACGGAATTTGATCGGCATAAGCATAAGTGGTGGTTAACATGCCGCTTGACTTAGTTGTTAATTGGGACGTCATAATTATATTTCTTTTAGAATCTATCCACAATTTAGCTAGAATAACATCTGTCGATTCGTCAATTGGAATGACAGTTACCATTGTGGTTTGAACACCTGAAATTTCTTTACCCGCAGACTCAATGGCCATATACTTACTTGGAGTTGCCAAAAATTTATTTAAATCAAGAAAACCTTGTTTCGGTAAAACTGCAATACCCTTCGTTTCAATTTTAAATTTATCTTTTTGTTTAAAATATATAATAGCGTTTACTTCTTTGATTTTAATCATTGGAACTGCTGCCACTATTTTTGCATTAACAGAATAATCTTTGACTGAATTTAGCTTTGTCACATAAGCATTGAGTACTTTACTTTGTTGGGCATAATGTAAATTGCAGATTTGAATAAAAAATAAAAATACAATAAACTGTTTCATGATGTAATATCTTTTCGGTTGAATTGAAACAAAGCAATAGCGACTAAAATCACATTGTGGTAGATAAGAATGCGAATAGACTCATTAATGGCATCCCACGGAACAGGATCCTCAAAGTAACTTCTCCAAGCTGCCATGTGTGTGGTAAATAGATAAGGTTTTATGGTATCAAAAACTGTGACATCCATGGTCCCAATAATGGTAAACAATATAATGATTGCCATAGTTGATACAATGGGACCAATGCTATTTTCTGCAAAAGCAGATAGACAAATAGATAAAGTTGAAACTGTTAGCAAGGAGAGATAAGCCGTTAAAAAACCGTATATGTATCTCCACTCAATGTCAGATTCAGGGTGAATGATGAGGCCGTCGGAGGTAAGTACCATAAGGTCACCGGTTCCAAAAATCCAACGGGCCACATACAAGGAAAGGAAGCCCAACCAAATAGTTAATAGCAAGGTGTAGAGGGCACCTGCGGTGAATTTTGATAAAACAATTTGACTTCGCGAAATCGGTTTTGATGCTAACATCCTAATTGTCCCCATATTGGCCTCTCCAGAAATCAAATCTCCGGTTACTAAAGCCACAAGAAGAGGTATATGTACAATAAGCATTTGTAGAATAATAAATGCAATTAAATTACCATTCATAATATCTCCTGAAAAGGAGAGCGTTTGTTCAAACGAGGCCGTTACAAATGAAATATAGGTGGAGCCGTCTGCTTTCATCGCAAAAATAATAACAGCAATTAACACAGATAGTGCGATAAGACCGATGTAACTTCTCGGTTTGGCAGCTATCTTTATAAACTCGTTGTAAGTATTTTTAAAAAACATCATGAACCGATTATTTTAATGAAGAAATCTTCAAGTTTTCTTTTGGGTTCTAAAGCGCTTACCGCAATTTCAGCTTTATTCAACTCCCGATTTAATGATGCTGTTTGATTTTTTCGCAAGGTCAACTCGATCTGTCCACGAACATTGAGTTCGGGGAATGACGAAGGAAATCTATCCTTAATAAGGGCCATCGCTTTATCTGCTGAGTCAACATCCAATACAATGAGTACTTCCTGTTGATTCAGTAACTCACTAACAGTTCCTTCCACAAGTGTCTTTCCTTTGTTGATGATAACCATTCTATTGGCAATTAACTCAATTTCAGACAGTTGGTGTGAAGATAATAAAATTGTCTTATTTTGTTCTGTTTTTAGACGCAGGATTAAATTTCTTATTTCAATTATTCCCTGTGGGTCGAGCCCTGTCGTTGGTTCATCGAGAATGATAAGATCAGGTTTGTGTAGTAAAGTTTGTGCTATCCCTAATCGCTGTTTCATACCGTGAGAAAAACCCTTAACGCGGTGTTTTTCTCTACCACTCAATCCAACAAATTCCAACATTTCATAAATTTGCTTCTTACTTACTTGTGCTCCAGAGATACGGGCAAAAATTTCCAGATTTTTCTGAGCAGATAAGTACTTGTAAAAATCTGGTTTTTCAATGATACTTCCTATTTTTGACAGGATCATAGCGCGGTTGGAAGTGAAAGTTTTTCCAAACAATTTAATTTGGCCGGTATTTGGTCGTATGAGCGAGAGCAGGCAACGAATAGTGGTACTTTTTCCTGCTCCATTTGGCCCTAAAAAACCAAAAACATCACCCTGGTTAACTTGGAATGAGACATCCTTAACAGCCTCGAAGCTTCCAAAGGTTTTTGAAATGGAGTTTACCTCAATTATTGGTGTATTTTGCATACGATAAATTTAATGCTAAACAAGATACAATCACTAGTTATTAAATATTTCCTCCACTCTTTTAAACCGGTAATCAAAAATCTCTTCAAGTTTTGGCTTCACCACCAAAGGATGCAACAATCGCCCTATAATTCCCAAGGGCAATACGTAAGTTACGATATCGGTCATTTCAATACCTTCTGTCGTTTCTAAGAAGTGGTGTTCATGATGCCAAATGGTATATGGACCTTTGCGCTGTTCATCGACAAAAAACTGATTTTCTTTCACTGTTTTAATTTCTGTTATCCACGTAATCGGTATGGATAATAGTGGTTTTACAGTATATGCTATCATCAAGCCTTCATACATTTCTTTTGGCAAAGAAACTTTGATATCAAAACCCATGTATGGGGGCGTAATCTCCTTTAAATTTTGGGGAGACGAGAAGAATTCCCAGCACGTTTTTAAATCTGATTGAATGAGTTGAGTTCGTTTCAATTGATACATACTCTTTTAACAAACTGAGTGCAAATTGGTTTAAAAAATTAAATGCACCAATTGACCGAAAACTTTTCCAACAGAGCTATTTTTTCAGCTTTCAGAATTTTCACATCTACTTTCAAGTGCGATAGTTTCAATGTAACTTATGGCATTCCATTGTGTGTAATTTTAGGAGTTGCCTATCATGAGTCGGGCGGAGGAACTAGTATATTGGCAAAAAAACTGCACAATCACTTTGGCATTAAAGGCGATTGTAATTTTGCAGTGTCACATCATAAAAGTAGCTACAAATATTATCCAAAAGTTGAGGATTCATACATTGGGTTTTGTAAATTGGTTGCCAACAAAAAAATGTATGCCCAAATGAAGGGTTCTACGGACTGTAAACTTTGGTTAAAGAAAATTGCTGCAACTGGTTATGCCGCAAATGCAAGCAGTTGGACAGCACATGTAATTGCACTGAAAAAAAAATATTGTGAGTAGATCCATATTTTTTTTTTATTCGGTAAAACCCTAAATTTGCTCACCTTGGAAAATAATATTCTCCTTATTAAAAAAAAACGTTGGAAAAAGTGGTTAAAATACTCCTATTATACTGTTTTATACCTTTTCGCTGCTGCCGGTGCATTCATGCTATGTCTTTACATAGCCGTTGAATTTAAACTCACCAATGTGGACGGCGCCATAGATATTAAAAACCGCTACTTTGAGGAAATTTCCGACAAATATGGAAATGATCTTGTTAAAGATGGTGCATCAAATCCAAAAGAGGAAATCATGGTGTTTCAAAAAATCGGTGTAATCGCAAAATACAGACCTTCGAATGCAAAGTCAATTATGGAAGCATATTTAGTTGACAGAAACGTTGTAACGGCGAATAGAATGATTGATGCATTTGCCCTTATTCTGAAAGATAATCAAAATTGCATAAATGAACTATCTAGAGTAGGATCACAAACTAATTATAATACTGAATCTGCCTATGAATGGTCCAATTATACGGTTTGGAAACAATTCAGTAAGGCTCTGGTAAAAGATAAAAAAGCAATAGACTCTGTCTCGCGCCTAACTGGAGTAGAATCGAGAACCATAATTGTTTGCGTAATTGCCGAACAATTGCGAATGTTCAACTCAGGCAGGGAAAAATTTAAAGAATATGTTTATCCTTTTGCCAATTTAATTCTGCCAACAAATAGAGGTTATGGTGTTTCTGGAATACTAGAACATACTGCTCTACGCATTGAAAGAACTCTTTCAAGACCTAATGACGAATTTTATCCTGGCGATTATTTTCGTTATGTAGTTAATTTCCAAGACTCGTTTCCCGAAAGAGTTAATGACTCCATTGCTGCACATAAACACAAAACCATACAACGTCTCATCAAAGGAGGAGATCATTTTTACTCATACTTGTATACGGCCCTACTTTTGCGGCAATATCAATCTCAATGGGAACGTGCAGGATTCTCTCTTGCGAATCGACCCGATGTGCTTGGAACACTGTTCAACTTGGGATATCAAAAAAGTGTACCTAAAAAAAATCCTCAAGTCGGTGGATCGACCTTTGTGATAGGAGAAAAAGAATATACCTTTGGAGGAATCTGTTTCGAATTTTATTACTCTGGCGAATTACAGAAAGAGTTTCCAATTACTGGTAGGGGATTTATTCCGATAAAAGAATTGGAAAAAAATAACCAACAATTCATCGCTGCCAAGAAAAAACTCGAACGCGAAGTAAAGAGTGCTAAAATAAAAGAAAAAATTGCGATGTAAAGATGAAAAAACCTCAGAAATTGTGCATAGCGTTGTAATATAAACACTTTGAATTCATTAGATACCTTCTTGTTTATTCGTTTAATTTCATGTCAGTATTATTTTATCAATTTGACCAAAACATCCTTTGACAAGGAATTAGTATACACTTCCTGTACGAAAAAAACCCTTTAAAAAATTAATAAATGAAAACGATATTCATAAAATACAGAAAGCCAATCGTCATTATTACCTCGGTGATTGTTTTACAACTCATTTACGGCTTTGACCCAAAATTTTGTTTCATAAACATCATTTGGTTATTCGTTTGAAGTATTAATTTAAGGGCCTCGAGCTTTTCTTTTCTCCCCTCAACAAATCCTGGTCTTTGTCAGAGGAATAGAAATTCAAAATCGTTTTTGCTTTTTGACTCCTCTTCAACAAAAATGCCGTTCACGGATATTTATTGACAAATAAGGGTATCGAAGGTGGGGGAAAACCCTGCCCAAACACCTAAGGCTCCCCCTTCAATGTTCGTTGGAATGTTAAGCGGTGTAGCGAATGGATTTCCCGATGAATAAATTTGATTATATTTTTTATCAAAAAAACGAAATTCCTTTTGTCCCAAAGTCGAAAATTTCACCACGATAGTATCGCCTTGTTTAAAGTATCCTCTATATTCCGGGTTGAGGTTGGGGTCACTAAAACTCATTGGATTTTCGTAGGCAAATTCGAATGTCAATCCATTATAAAATCGGTCGTCAGAAAATGGTCCGAAAGGCTTCGAAAATGGAACCTGGGATGCATACTTTACTTCCCAACGATAAGCATTACCTGTTGCGGGTGGATCAGTGAGCCTCGCCCATGAAAAACCATATCCAGGAACATCTGCTTCTTCTCTCCAAAATAAACTATCTAAGTATTTTGGTGTCATTATACTCGTTTGGGAAGTATATATTTTTCCTTCATTTTGAATGGTTAGATTGTAAGTCTTTCCGACTTCACCAACAAGTTGATCCGAGACATAAAAACATAAATGTAAATTCACTATTTGTTCAACTGGCAATCCCAAAAAAGCAGCAACTGTTTCTTCCGTTCCTGGAGGTAAATTATCCGTGCACACTTCAAGCAAGGTATCTGTAACCGTACCGTTGGAAACAATAACGGTAGCTCCTGAAACAAAACCATCTATATAATTTTGGATATTGGTTCCAGCATAAATATCATTCGTTTTGCTGAGTAATACAATCGCAGGTAAATCTGTTTCAATAAAACCATCCACTACTAATTGCTCTTTGTACCCTGGAATATCAATTTGCACCTCTTTCGTACACGAAGTAAAGATGAACGACATCATCAATCCAAACAACAAATATTTACTCATCTTTTTCATTAAAATTCAAAATTCCATGTTACACTTGGGATCACAGGAAACAAAGTAACCTGCTTGACAGATATCTTAAAATCACCGTTTAAGAAATCGCCATCGTTGTCTACATACAAGAAAAAGGGATTAGCCCTATTGTATACATTATATATTGAAAAAGCCCAATTGTGTCTGAAGCGTTTCTTGACCCTAACTTCGATTCCAGTTCTCGGATCAACGATCGTTTTTTCGGCTTTATCGTACCAAGTGGCGGATAAATCCAATCGGTGATATGCTGGCATTCTGGTAGAGTTACGTGCGCCATAATTGAACAATAAATTTTGCTCTTGGACATACCACGATGACGGCAAAGTCAAGGTGTTTCCTGTTGCATATATAAATGAAGAGCCAAATGTCCATCGATCGTTTAACTTATAGGTTGCCACCACACTTAAATCGTGGCGGCGGTCATATTTTGCTGGAAATGGATTGCCTTCGTTTAGATCTTCAAACTTGCGCTCTGTTTTTGCCCAGGTATATCCTACCCATCCGGTAAATTTGCCAAAGGAACGTTTAATAAAAAATTCTACTCCATAAGCCCAACCAATGCCATACACCAATAAGTTATCAGTATTATCATTCACATTATCGCCTGGCAGTGCTCCTTCCTTGTATTCGATTAGGTTATTCAATCCTTTATAGTATAATTCAACACTTGTCTCCCATTTATCGTCATCAAAATTTCTAAAATACCCTAAAGAAAGCTGATACCCTTTCTGAGGTTTTGCTAGGTCTGTTGTAGGAAACCAAACATCCGTGGGAAGGGAAACAGCACTTAGAGAAGTCAAATGCACGTATTGATAATTATAGGCATATCCTGCCTTAATCGAGCTTTTATCAGGTAGCAAATAGCGTAAAGAAATTCTCGGCTCCAAACCATTATAAAATTTAATAATATCCCCCCTACCATAAACAATTGTTGTATCAGGTGTTCCAATATCTCCTTTGATGTACCTTGTAAAAGGACCTGTAAAAGCATAAGCGTTATAGCGTAGTCCTACATTTACCCTAAGCGCATCAGAAATGTCAAAATCATCCAAAACATAGGCAGCTGCTTCATGCGATTTAAGTTTTTGAGCTAGACCTGTATCAAAAACCACGCTGTCGGATTGAGCAGAAATACTTGTTGGTGAAAAGGTGTGGAAAGTGTAGTCTCCCCCCCACTTCACGCGGTGCTTTGAATTCGGAAAATAAGAGAAATCCACCTTACCACCAAGATCCCTCACTCCGGAAAGCAAATTGAATTGAAATTGATCTTGTGCCGAACGAAACTCAAAATTATAATCTGTAAAAGTTCCGGTGACATTCATGAACAATTTATTTGTAAACAAGTGATTCCAACGTAAGGCTGCAATTCCATTACCCCAAGGCATGTTGACTGAAAAATTATCTTCACGCGAACCAAATGTGAAAACATCCTTCCCGTAATATCCACTCAAGTATAGTCGATCTTTGTCTCCTAGTTTATAGTTTGCTTTAAAGTTGAAATCATAGAAATAATAACCGCTCCCCGAAAAAGGAGAGGTGTCAGGAATGGCCGCCTTTAATAGAATATCGATGTATGTTCTTCTTCCCGAAATGATGAATGAGCCTTTGTCTTTTTTAATCGGTCCTTCTACTGTCAATCTTGATGAAATTGCGCCAATACCACCTGTAATCCTCAGCCTTTTGTAATTTCCTTCGTTCATGTTGACTTCTAACACAGAAGATAACCTACCACCAAAATTTGCAGGCATACCGCCTTTTACAAGATTAACTCCTTTTACAGCGTCGGCATTGAATACAGAGAAAAATCCAAATAAATGCGCCGCGTTATAGACCACAGCCTCATCAAGGAGTACTAAATTTTGATCTGGACCTCCTCCTCGCACATAGAAACCTTGCCCACCTTCTGAAACAGAAGAAACACCCGGAAGTAATTGAATTGTTTTAATAACATCTACTTCTCCCATAAATGCAGGAAGCGTTTTAATGGTTTCCATTTCAAGCGCTATTTGACCCATTTGAGTTGAATTTACATTTTCTCCTTTTTTACCGCTTAGTTTTATTTCATTTAGGTTTTTCGTTCCAACTTCCACGTTTAATTTTACATCATCTGTCAGTTCTACCTCTATAATTTCTGCAGAATATATTCCAGTTCTGATCTCGACTTGGTAGTTCCCTGAAGGTACCGTTAAGGAATAAAACCCATAATTATTAGTTGCAGCACCTTGATTCAAGGAAGGAATGAAAACTTTGGCTCCAATCATTACCTCCCCACTTTTTGCTTCTGTGACATAACCGCTTATTGTATATTTTATTGATTGCGACATTAATCCCCCAGTAAGAAAAAGAACAATAATTAAGCTTTTGAATTTCATAAACCGATACAAAGCTAAAACAACTGATGACTAAAATGGTTTTATTCTAGTTATTTTTACTTAAAATTAACGGACGAAAAAAAAATGAAATACGAGGATGTACCCATTTGTATTTTAAATAGCAACAACGGCGAACGTATTATCGGTTTTGAATGTGAGAATATTTACCAAAGTTCAAGTTTTAATCCAAACGAAATTGAACTATTCTTATCAAATCATTCCGAGAATTACGTTTTTATAGCCTTGTCTTTCGATCTTAAAAACCCCTTACTTGGTGTAACATCCCGTCATGTAGACCAACAAAACTTTCCATTAATTTCTCTTTGGGCACCTAAAAATGTAATGAGATTAACATCTGAAGGTCATGAATTTTTAAGAGGCGATAGGTCAACTGAATCCATTGCTTTTTTAGATTGGCTAGTGGAAATGGAAACTAATGAAAATTATCATACGCATGCCATTGAACTCAAAGCGAGTACTTCAAAAGAAAATTATTTAGCAAACATTTCAAAAATTAAAGCTCATTTGCAACGTGGAGATATTTATGAAATGAATTATTGTCAAGAATTTTTCGCGGAAAATGTTGAAATTTCAAATCCTTTGGACCTTTACTTTAAATTAAACCAATTCACTAAAGCACCTTTTTCGGCATACCTACAGCTCAATGAACACTTACTTTTCTGCACGAGTCCGGAACGATTTATTCAAAAAAAAGGAAACCACTTGTTGTCACAACCTATCAAAGGAACAGCTAGAAGAGGAAAAGATGAAAGAGAAGATCAAGAACTCGTAGATTCACTAAAAAATGACCCAAAAGAAAAATCAGAAAACATAATGATTGTGGATTTAGTTCGAAATGATTTATCAAAAATTGCAACAAAAGGATCTGTGCATGTCGATGAACTTTGCGAAATTTACAGTTTCCCTGCAATTCACCAAATGATTTCTACTATTTCTTGTGAATTGAAAACTTCAAAATTTACAGATATTCTTGAGGCCTTGTTCCCGATGGGATCGATGACGGGGGCACCTAAAAAGCGTGCCTTAGAGCTTATCGATGAATTTGAAGATTTTAATCGGGGGTTCTATTCCGGATCAATTGGTTATATTGATCCAACGGGGGATTTTGATTTTAACGTAATCATTCGAAGTTTGATTTACAACAAAGAAAATAAACGTTTAAGTTGTGGTGTTGGTAGCGCTATTACCATTTCATCGGATGCAGAGAAGGAATACGCAGAGTGTTTGGTAAAAATTGAAAAATTAAGGAATGTCATCTCTAGTTAGTGGGATCGATAAAATTTTGAATGGAATAAATGCAACGCATTATTTTGTTGCTATTTCATCCGGTAAAGACTCTGTTGCTCTCGCACACATTGTTTATTCACTTGGCTACCCCATGACCTTGTTGCATGTTAATTATCATTTAAGAGGAGATGAAAGTGACCAAGATCAGCGTTGGATTGAGCATTTTGCACGATCCATCCATATTCCATTGAAAGTATTTGATGTGGACAAAAATATCCGCAACCTTTCACACGGTAACCTTCTGCAAATAGCGCGTGACATTCGCTATTCATTCTTTGATAAAGAACAAGCAAAAATCAAAAATTCTATTATTCTTGTCGGGCATCAACAAGCAGATCAGATTGAAAATTTCTGGATGCATCTTTTTCGCAATTCGGGAAGAAGCGGACTAAAAGGAATGGCGATAAAAAAAGGAAATATTGTTCGACCCATGCTGAATTTTCATCCTGAATTGATAACATCCTATCTCAAAGAACAAAATATTCAATGGAGAGAAGATAGCAGCAATGCTAAATCTATTTATTTGCGAAATTTTATTAGAAACGAGCTTATGCCTTTTCTGTCTAAGAGTCATCCCAATATCGAAAATTCTATTTTACATATCCAGGAAAAATTTAAGCAAGCCGAAGCTGCTGACTTGGCTGAATTAGATGCATTTAATCAAAATTACACCACTAAATTCCCTTTGGACAAACTCAATTCTTTTTCGGACGAAAAACTTCTGTTATTCATGAAGCAATTCGGCTTTAAGGGAAGTCAGTTGGAATCTTTTCGCATTTTTTTGAACGCTCATACGGGAGCGCAATTTGAAATGAATACCACACATTACTTTCGTAAAGAAAGAAATCACATCGCATTGGTTAAATTGAATACATCTCCAAAATTTCCGATTTTAACTATTGAGGAGGCAAGTTACTTACCCAAAAAATTCGACAAGAAAACTTTATTTGTCGATAAAAATAAAATAAAAGGAAATATTTCCTTTCGCTACTGGGTGCAAGGTGATCGTATTTCACCAATCGGCGTAAAAGGGAGTAAATTAATCTCAGATATTTTTTCCGACGCAAAAATTTCTAATACTGACAAAAATAATATTCCAATAATTGTTGACGATGATCATATTTTATGGTGTTATGGCTTGTGTATTGACCGCAGAAAAATCGCTACAAATGAAAACAAGGAAATTATTAAAATCACGATTCAAGGATGAAAAAAACTCAGCTCACCTTTCCTGAGGAATTTGCAAAAAGAATCAGCTTAAATTACCCGTTTGCCGAATCTCTTATGGATGCGTTGAATTCTGTTCCACCCATTTCAATTCGTTTGCATCCTGAAAAAAAAATGGAAGACTTATCATTCAAATCAAAGATGCCTTGGGCAAAAAACGGTATTTATTTAACGGAGCGGCCGACATTCACGCTAGATCCCTACTTTCACGGTGGCGTCTACTATCCGCAGGAGGCTGGATCAATGTACCTTAGCACAATTTTAGAAAATATTGAGCTAAAAGAGGACCCAATTGTACTAGACGCATGTGCTGCTCCAGGTGGAAAAACCTCCATTCTAGCGGAGAAATTGAATAATGAGGGCGTTTTAATTAGCAATGAGATTATTAAATCGCGTGCAACAATTTTAATGGAAACCACAACTAAATGGGGATATTGCAATCAAATCATCACCTCGAACGACACAAAATCCTTCCGAAAAACAAGGATAAAATTTGATCTTATCGTTATCGATGCTCCGTGTTCTGGAGAAGGAATGTTCAGAAAAGATCCTAAAGCAAGAAAAGAATGGTCAATCGCGAATTGTAAACTTTGTGTTACAAGGCAAAAAGAAATATTGGAAAATTTATTGCCATCCCTCAACGATGCAGGATATTTGGTTTATTCCACTTGCACCTTTAATCCTGCCGAAAATGAAGAATTGCTATTGCATTTCATTAACGCGTTTGATTTAGAGATTTGTAAGATGCCTCAATACGATGGGATGATGCAAGACAAAGAAGGAATTGGTCAGTACTTTTTTCCAGGATTTGCAGAAAGTGAAGGATTTTACTGTGCCGTTTTGAAAAAGAAAGGTCATACTGAAAAGGATAAACTAAAAATTTCAACGAATTCTACTGTTGCAGCTCCGAACTTTATCAAAAAAAGTAAAACGGAATTAAAATACTATCAACATGAAAATTTCATATACGCTTGCCATCCATTAACGCGGCATATTTCTGCTCTTCTAAAGGAAAATCTCTTTGTTTTAAAGACTGGAATAATGATTTCACAACAATTTGGGAAAAAACATGTTCCTCAAATAGATTCAGCACTTTCTCCCTTCATAGAAACGGATTTTGAACAACTAACGTTGACGAAAGATTTAGCGCTTAAATACCTTAAAGGAGAAACCTTTGATTTGGCTTCCACTCCGGGAATTAAAGAAATTCTTTACAAAAAAATACCTATAGGATTTGTAAATCATCTGGGAAATAGGTTCAACAATCTCTATCCTTACGAATGGCGGATAAAAATGAAAATTACCTAGGCAGCATCCTATTATCTATCAAGTGATGTGTATATTGTTGATAAACAGCTTTCATTTTCTTAACTATTTCATAATTATCATTTGACACATCAGCCATGGATTCGTTCCATACAATAGGTGCTTTTCCAGCCCGAAAATGAATTAAATTTTCCTGATCATAAACGATATTTGGAATGTTTTTATGTTGAAAATAAGATGTTCCCATGGCAAAATAAGATTGATTCGAATTTACCAAATCCAAAATAGTCGGTAAAATATCAAGTTGCTGAAAAGCATGATTTACAGGAACTTTTGGAAGTTTTCCAGAGG
>VGMK01000028.1 GCA_016866375.1 Bacteroidota bacterium | reverse complement strand
GGCAAGGAGAAGCTATAGCAAGAAATATCTACGAAATGATGCGGCTCAAAGTCCCAGTTATTTGTATCATTATTGGCGAAGGTGCCTCGGGAGGTGCGCTTGGTATTGGAGTTGGTGATAAGGTGGTCATGCTAGAAAATACCTGGTATTCCGTTATTTCTCCGGAGAGTTGTTCCTCCATTCTCTGGCGATCTTGGGATTTCAAAGAGAAAGCGGCAGATGCCTTAAAGCTAACATCAACGGATATGAAACAACACGGTTTAGTGGACGATGTTATAGAAGAACCTGTGAACGGCGCACATAGGAGCCAATTCGAGATGTTCGATACTATCAAGAAAAAAATAAAGTCATACCTCAAGGAATTGAAAGCTGTAGATGCGCAAAAACGCATCGACAACCGCATAGAAAAATTCTCAAAGATGGGTGTTTGGCAATAAGCTTAAAGCCCAAGATGCCACACATTCTCGAAACCTCAATAGAATTTTTAAAAGGCGTAGGTCCCCAACGTGCCGAACTTCTTCGAAATGAATTAGGAATTTACAACTATCAAGATTTACTAGAACATTATCCGTATCGTTACATCGACAGAAGCTCTTACACTTCAGTCTTAGATTTACCCAACGCTGAAAATCATGTTCAAGTAAAGGGTTGGATTGAGTCCATCAAAGAGGTAGGGGTAGGTCGCGCTAAGAAACTACTCGCAAGGTTTCGCGATAAAACCGGGGCCATCGATTTAATTTGGTTTCAAGGTGGCAATTGGATCAAGGCGCAACTTCAAGTCAATGTGGCTTATCAACTCTTTGGCAAACCGAAATTATACGGTAACTCATGGAATATCCCGCACCCGGAGCTCACACCACTGGCAGAGGTACAAAGACACACTGGCTTTCAACCGCTTTACCCCAGTACAGAAAAATTAAGTGCTAAAGGATTGCATTCTCGAGGCCTTGAAAAATTAATTCATACGCTATTACAGCAAATCGTTGGAAAGATTGAGGACCCCTTTGCTCATTGGATGATACAGTCACATAAATTTGTTGGTAAAGAAGAGGCCGTATTTAGGATACATCAACCCAATAATTTACGAGAAATCGAGGGCGCACGTTTCCGACTGAAATTCGAAGAAATGTTTTTCCTACAGTTGGAACTGTTGATCAAGAAAGGGAAGAATGAGAAAGAGTCAAAAGGACATGTTTTTGAAACTACGGGTGAGTTTTTTAATGCATTTTATTCTCTTCACATGCCCTTTGAATTAACAAATGCCCAAAAACGCGTCATTAAAGAAATTCGAAAAGATCTAGGCTCTGGAAAACACATGAATCGCCTCGTTCAAGGAGATGTTGGAAGTGGAAAAACGCTCGTGGCCTTATTGTGCATGCTGATTGCCAATGGGAATGGTTTTCAAGCGGCGTTAATGGCGCCCACCGAAATTTTAGCCATACAACATTACGAAGGAATCAAAGCTTTGCTCGGTGGGCTTTCCGTAGGTATTCATTTGCTAACAGGTTCAACCAAAAAGTCTGACAGAAATATCATTCATAAGGCGCTGGAAAATGGAACCTGTCAGTTACTCATTGGCACCCATGCCCTGTTGGAAGATCCTGTTCAATTCCATAACCTTGGTTTGGTAGTAATTGACGAGCAACATCGCTTTGGTGTAGCTCAACGCGCCAGAATGCGTGCAAAAAATGCCATTGCTCCTCACATTCTCATCATGACAGCCACACCTATTCCGCGCACACTTGCCATGACGTTTTATGGAGATTTAGATGTTTCTGTAATTGACGAATTACCCCCCGGTCGCAAACCAATTAGCACAATTCATCGCTACGAAAGTCATCGTCTTGCCTTACTTGGATTTATGAAAAAGGAAATTGATAAAGGACGCCAGGTTTATGTTGTTTTTCCATTGATAAAAGAATCTGAAAGTATGGATTTTCACAACTTAATGGACGGATTTGAAGCAATTTCGAGATACTTTCCCATGCCACACTATCAGGTTAGCATTGTTCATGGCAAGCTAAAACCAGAAGTTAAAGATTATGAAATGCAACGTTTTGTGAGAGGTGAAACTCATATTATGGTTGCCACAACCGTTATTGAAGTGGGAGTAAATGTACCTAATGCCTCGGTGATGGTAATCGAAAGTGCTGAACGCTTTGGTTTATCGCAATTGCATCAGTTGAGAGGTCGTGTAGGTAGAGGTGCAGAAAAGTCATATTGTATTTTAATGACTGGTGATGCCCTTTCTAAAGAATCCAAAAAACGAATGGATACAATGGTTGAAACACAGGATGGTTTTGAAATTTCAGAAGTAGACTTACAATTGAGGGGGCCAGGAGATTTAATGGGGACACAACAAAGTGGAGCTTTACAATTCAAAATCGTGAATCTCGCAAAAGATGGCCAAATCATTCAATTAGCACGAAATACAGTACAAGAATTAATAGCTAAAGATTATGCTTTAGAACAAGCAGAACACCAGAGGATTAAAATCGTATTGCATTCGCTCCTGGCGAACAAACCCAACTGGGGTAAAATTGCTTAAATCGAAGAATCTTGACCAAGAAACACTTATTTAAACCGCACAAGGGTAGGATATTGAAAAATCTGAATTATCTGTTTTTGAAAGCCAATTTCAATTTGACAATTTCACGAGTAAGCATGCTTAAAATTTCTCCACATCGTTTAAACGCATCTCAATAATTGAGGCACCCACACGACCAAAGCTCAACTGGTCATCGTGTACAGTAAACCCTTCTCTTCCTTTTAGTAAAGTTCGGATTTCTTGACGAAGGATTCCTGCGCCAATGCCATGAATTACGCGAAAACGGGTTTGACGTTGATCAATCATTCGATTGCAAAACCGTTTGAATTCTTTCAGTTGAATTTCAAGGACATTGTCCTCTTTTTTCATCCTTACTCCCCACTCCTCCTCAAGGGACTCTCCATGTAAATCCAATTGTGGTATTTCGTGAGGAGTAGACTTTGTTTTTTTTGTAATTTCTGAAATATCTTTGTTGGAGATGTGCGTAATTTCAACATGCTGTGTTTTACAGACATAAGAACACAACACAGATCTTTCAAATCCAAAATCGTCGACTAAAATTATACGTTCACCCTTGATTTCTTTGACTGAAAAGAAACCTACCTCGTTTAAGATTGTCACGCGTTCAGAAATTATAAATTTAGGCATGTCAATTAAACCGTATCGATTTAATGGGATTGATACGCAGCACCAAAAAACTCGGAATGACCAATGCCAATAAACAAACAAAGAACGTCAAAAGATTAATGAGAATGAAGTTTAACCACGAGAAATGAACTGGAATCGAGTCCAAGTAATAGATACTCGAATCTAGCGAAAAAACTTTCCATTTTAGCTGGAGAAAACACAATCCACACCCAATTATATTACCGAGGATTAATCCTTTTAAAATCAAATAACCCACTTCAAAAATAAATACTTTTCGAATAGACCAGTTGCTAGCGCCAATCGCCTTCATAATACCAACAAAATTCGTGCGTACCACGATGATAACCAAAATTGTGGAACCCACATTTATAACCCCAATCAGCAACATCAAGGTAATGATGATATAAACATTTATATCTAAAAAATCTAACCATGCGAATAAATCACTTTGTGCCTCCTTTACTGTGGTAACTTGTACAATATTCCCATATTTATCTGGTTTTAATTGAAGATGTTCCCTCAGTGTTTCAACCTGTTCATCCATTCGTGCGACATCCTCAAGGCCAATTTCATAGCCCGAAATGAATGCTCCCTCCTTATAAACTGGATTTTGGACATGCACCAGTAAACAGGATTTCGCTGTATCACCGATCTGAAATGTGCCTTGATCATATTCAATATTTAATTCTTCGTTATTTTCCAAATCTGCAACACGGGACACTGATTTCCAATTGAAAGAGATCAACATAGTGTCTGATTCCAATTTGCTTTCTGCATTCTGCGTAAACGCAATAAGTTCTATATTCTCAGGGCCCCCTATTTCCCAATTAATTTTGGAGGAACCTAAATTACCATTCCAACTAAATTCCACACCATTTTTGCCCCTATTAGTCAAAGCTTCTATCTCTAAAAAACCATTGGGAGTTAAAGTAGGTTTAATTTCGAGCCGTACACGAAAGTCCAATCCACTCACCTCCTGTAAATAGGCTAAAGGGGTAAATGCCAATTGCTGGTCGTAATCACTAAACCCAGAGTTATAAATTGCAGTTACCACAAAATCTCGTTTTAGAGCTCGGTTTGTAGTGAAAAATGAAGCCAAAACCGTATCCCCAAGCGTGTAATTTAAATTATTTGCAATATGTTGGGATAAAACCAACGCATTTTTCTGTGAGGTTGTTGGAATTTTTCCATAGACTAAGTGTTGTTGAATGAAAGACCAATCATACGCCTCATCAACACCTTTCATCATTATACCTGCTATTTCTTGTCTTGTTACCGACGTATCCTTACCAGATGCAAGGGTAATATTATCCGAGAATTTTTTGGATTGTAGAATAGTTGGTCGATATAAGATTGGCGAAACCTTACTTACACCATCTTCCCTTTGCAAAGTTTCATGTAATAAATTGGAGTACTTTATCGGTTCTGACTCAAATAATCGAATCCTTTGTCCTGATTCGTCTGGATTGATTTTTGATACAAAAAGTGGAGAGGTGAAACCCATGGCCTTTTGACGAACTTCGTGCTGAAAACCTGTGACTATAGCCAGTGAGATCAAGTTAACAACAATCGTGAGTGCAATACTTATTATGGAAATACGTACAATTGGTCGAGAAACTTTTTTACCTTGCGTCTTTCTTTCTGCCAGTCGCCGTGATATGAAAAACTCAAATGACACTGTACTACAATTTTTTACTCAAAGGTACATAAAGGATTTTTGTCTGTTTGTGTTTTTCTCTTTTTTAGTTGCCAGTTGCGGTAATTACGAGAAAAAAACTTTTACCGTAGTGGGTGACTTAAATGAGGCGTCTGAAACCATTAAATACGGAACAAAAAAATCTATTAAACCTCAGGTAAAACCTATTCAATTGGGTGTTGAACGCTTTTCTTTATATATTGATTCGCTGTCGGGAAAACGAATTGCCGTGGTTGCTAATCAAACATCTGTAATAAAAAAAAGTCACCTCGTTGATACACTCCTTGTCATGAAAATTCCAGTCGTAAAGGTTTTTAGTCCCGAGCACGGATTTCGCGGAGTTGCAGATGCAGGAGAACGTGTTAGTAGTTCGGTTGATGAAAAAACAGGAATTCCTATCGTATCACTCTACGGAAATAATAAGAAACCATTGAATGAACAACTTGCCGACATTGATATTGTGCTTTTTGATATTCAAGATGTCGGTGTGAGATTTTATACCTTTATCTCAACACTTCATTACGTGATGGAAGCTTGTGCAGAAAACAATAAACAACTTATTGTTTTGGATCGTCCAAACCCCAATGCACATTACATCGACGGACCCATTCTGGAACCAAGATTTAAGTCTTTTGTTGGTATGCACCCCGTACCTATTGTCTATGGTATGACAATAGGTGAATACGCAAAAATGATAAATGGTGAAGGTTGGTTGGCGAGCGGTATACAGTGTCGCCTTTTGGTTGTACCTTGTAAAAACTACACGCATAAAATCGCCTATTCGTTGCCTATTGCCCCTTCGCCAAATTTGAAATCAGATGTTGCAATAGCACTTTATCCAAGTCTTTGTTTTTTTGAAGCAACAACAGTTAGTGTTGGAAGGGGAACCGATAGACCCTTTGAATATTTTGGTCACCCAAGATTTCCAAAACTCGATTATGCCTTTACACCCGAACCAAAAATTGGCGCAAAAAACCCCATGCATCAAAACAAACTTTGTCATGGTTTTGATTTATCAAAATCGCAAGTGAAAAGAACGTATGAGTTGAACCTCAATTACCTAATACAAGCGAGAGACTTATTAGGAGACTCGGCAGTCTTCATTGATCAAAATTTATTTTTCAATCGTCTTGCCGGAACTGCAAGCTTGAAAGAACAAATCTATAAAGGATGGAGTGCTCAAGAAATTAGAGAGACATGGAAACCTGGAATTAGCGATTTCATGGCTACGCGAAAAAAATACCTCCTTTACCCATAACTAAAGAGATTTCCCGCTGTCAAGAACCGCTTGTTTCATTTCGTCTGCATAAAGGGCAAGTTTAGCAGCAACCTCTGGCCTATATGCCCCAACAATGCGTGCAGCTAAAATCCCAGCATTTTTTGCTCCATTCAATGCAACAGTGGCGACAGGAATTCCATTTGGCATCTGCAAAATGCTTAAAATAGAATCCCAACCATCAATGGAATTGGCAGATTTTACAGGCACACCAATCACCGGTAAAGTGGTTAATGAAGCCGTCATACCGGGTAAGTGCGCAGCACCCCCGGCACCGGCAATAATTACCTTTAAACCACGATCCGCTGCTCCTTTTGCATATTCGACCATTAATTGAGGTGTACGGTGAGCAGAGACTATGGAAATTTCATTGGAAATACCCATTTCGTCTAAAAAATCCTTTGCCGCTTGCATGATTATGAAATCAGACTTACTACCCATGATAATACCTACTTCAGTCATGTCATTCTTTTTTTGTATTTTCATTTGATGGCTCATTCTCTTTATTATTTCCCGGGAATGTGGGACTATTTTCAATGGTTCTACCTGGATTATAATGCACGCTATGATCTACTTCTGAAAAGACTTGATCCATCGGTTGCTGAAACTCATCGGCGGTTTCTTTGATTAAACTATTCATATTTAAATCTCCTTTTACATCACCGCTGCTCTTTTTTATTTCATGTTTGATCTCATTGGTTGCATTACGAAATTGAAACAATGCTTTTCCCAAAGATTTTGCTATCCCAGGTATACTTTTTGAACCAAAAAAAAGAAGTATTACCATGAAAATGACCAGAATTTCAGTTCCTGCGACGTCGTTCAAAAATAACGATGGACCAATCATAAATCAAAATTACGACATTATTTAACGCCGGCAAGATTCTTAATGATTTTTACATTTTTTGGAGGCGATAAACCATTGCCGCTTGCCATCTCCTTGGAATCAATGGCAATACAAATCGCAAAGCAAAACCTAATGGATATTCAGAAATGAAAATCACTTTTTTATTTTCCATTGCACGATACGCTCTTTTGGCAGTTAGTTCTGCAGACATGGCTTTTTCAAAGAAATTTCCCCCTTCCATTCCTGCTACTTGCTCAAATTCTGTTTTGACAGGACCTGGACAAAGGGCAGTAACAGAAACGCCTGAATCTTTTAACTCATATGCAATTGCCTCGGAAAATGATAAAACAAATGCCTTTGTTGCAAAGTAGGTTGCTTGGAGTGGACCTGGTAAAAATCCAGCTGTACTGGCAGTATTCAGAATAAAACCAGATTTTTTTTCTTTCATCGAAGGAAGAAGTGCGTGCGTGAGTTGTACAAGTGCCTTTATATTTAGGTCAACCATATTGAGATCCGCTTCAATTGATCGCTCTTCAAAAAGTCCGTATCCGCCAAAACCCGCATTGTTAATGAGGATATCCATTGTAATTTCACGCTGAGCTAAAAAAATCATAACCCTAGAAATCGCATCCTTCTCCGAAAGATCAATTGGTAAAATATGAACCACAATGCTGAAATCTTGCTCCAACTGCTCTTTTAGTGTGCTTAGAGCTTTTTCTCTCCTCGCTATTAAAACCAAGTTACCTCCTTTTCTTGCATGTAAGATCGCAAGTTCTTTACCAATTCCACTGGATGCTCCGGTGATTAAGGCCCACTTATTTTTCATTGAACAAATGTATGTTTTTAATGCTTATTTCGGTTGTCAAGCCTTATTAATTAGCTAACTTAATGTTGTTTCTTCGAAATCAGCTATTTATTTTGAGCTTAATGAAATCGGAGTGACCATATACTTTCAGTTTAATCCATGAATCCATGAATACAGCGAAGCATGAACCCAACTGATTAAGATAAGTGTCCAACACGCAGGGTAAAGTGTCTATTGAATTGTTAATCTAGCACTATTTAGGCATTGAGAATACCTCGAGAAATCACAATTTTCTGCACTTCACTTGTCCCTTCATAGATTTGGGTAATTTTTGCATCTCGCATCAACCGCTCCACGTGATATTCCTTCACAAAACCGTATCCCCCATGAATCTGAACTGCCTCAACTGTTTGCTCCATGGCTACTTTCGACGCATATAATTTGGCCATTGCTGAGGACTGATCGTAATTTCTACCGAAGTCTTTATCCAGGGCTGAACGGTAAACCAACAACCTCGCTGCTTCAACTTCCGTTGCCATATCTGCCAACTTGAATGCGATAGCCTGGTGCTTGTAAATCTCCTTTCCAAACGCCTTGCGCTGTTTTGAATATTCCGTGGATAATTCAAGTGCCCCCGCAGCAATACCTAATGCCTGTGCAGCAATACCGATTCTACCACCTGACAACACTTTCATGGCAAACTTGAAGCCGAATCCGTCTTCGCCAATTCTATTTTCCTTAGGAACTTTTACATCATTAAACAACAGCGTATGTGTATCGCTTCCTCTGATTCCTAATTTATCTTCCTTCGCGCCAACAATAAAACCCTCCATGCCGCGCTCAATTATCAGCGCATTAATTCCTTTGTGACCAAGTTCTGCATTTGTTTGAGCCATTACTAAATAAATGGATGCCGATGAACCATTCGTAATCCAGTTTTTTGTGCCGTTCAACAAGTAATGATCGCCCATGTCAATGGCGGTAGTACGCTGTGAAGTTGCATCTGAACCCGCCTCAGGCTCCGATAAACAGAATGCGCCTATTTTCTCGCCTTTCGCCAACGGTACTAAATATTTTTGCTTTTGCTCCTCAGTTCCAAATTTCTCTATGCCCCAACAAACTAACGAGTTATTTACTGACATACACACCGAGGTTGAGGCATCCACCTTTGAAATTTCCTCCATGGCCAAGACATATGACATTGTATCCATCCCGCTTCCTCCATATTTTGGATCAACCATCATTCCCATAAACCCCAATTCAGCCAACTGCCTGATCTGCTCCTCAGGAAATTTTTGCAAATTATCCCGTTCAATCACACCTGGTTTCAATATATTTTGTGCAAAATCACGGGCAGCCTCCTTCACTGCTAAATGTTCTTCTGTTAATTCGAAATTCATGGTTTCGGTTTTTGATTAATTTTGACAAAATTAATTCATTTTACCCGTAGTGAAAAAAAATACCCGACAGAAATTACAAATTATCGGACTCATGTCGGGGACCTCGCTCGATGGTTTAGACATCGCCTATTCTTCATTTGAATTTTTAGGTGAGCATGTTGCATTTGAAGTATTTCAAACCAAGACAGTAGCCTATCCAAAAAAGCTGGAGACCATACTTCGTCATGTGAAAAAGCTGTCAGGTGAAGAATTGTGTTTGCTCGATAAGCAAATAGGACTATTTTTCGCTGAGCAAGTGAATAATTTTATCAAAGAATTTAAACTAAATACATCCGAAATTGATGCCATAGCGAGCCACGGTCACACTGTTTTTCATCAGCCAGATAAAGGGTTTACTCTACAAATTGGATGTGGATCAACAATTTCTTTGAAAACTGGAATTGTTGTCATTAACGATTTTCGAACCAAAGACGTTCTCCTAGGGGGACAAGGTGCACCATTGGTCCCTATTGGTGATTTTGATTTATTCAGTAATGAGGCAGATGGATTTTTGAACTTAGGTGGATTCTCAAATATTAGTTTGAAACAAAATGGCTTAATTACTGCGTTTGACATTTGTCCTTGCAACCTCCCTTTAAATCGTTTTGCAGAAATGAAAGGATTTTCTTTTGACTTGGATGGAAACTTAGCTAAAAGAGGAAATATTAATACCCGACAACTTAATATTTGGGACAATTTATCTTTCTATGCCCAGCCTGCCCCAAAATCCTTGGGGACAGAATGGCTCGATGACAACTTTTATGCGCAAGTTGACACTTCCCTTACCTGTGAAGATGCCCTGCGAACCTGTGTAGAACACATAGTAAATCAAATAAGCTCGCAATTCACTAAGTATTGCCTGAAACGAGTGCTTGTAACAGGAGGAGGAGCAAAAAATAATTTTCTTATGGCTCGCCTAAAGCAGGTAAGTAAAACTATGTTGATTGTGCCACAAAAAACCATTATCGACTTCAAGGAAGCAATTATTTTTGCATATTTAGGTGCGCTATACCTCAATGGAAAACCTAATAATGTTCCAAATGTAACAGGTGCAAAATCTCCTGTCTGCGGTGGAGTCTTGCATACACCCAAGTAAAAACTTATGCACATAGCATATGTTGGTAAATCATGAAACGAGAAAATATTGCATGCCTCTATTTTTTATCTTTGTTGCAGTTGTACGTTGAATGAATTGGCTATTTTATGGGTGATGATTTAAATAAACGAGAGGATGTGCCTATCTGTTATGTCGCTTTTTATGCCATGAAACATGCACTTTTAAAAACACGCGAAACACACAAGTTAAATAGAGGTCTATACAAGGCTGCCTTTGAAATTGCCTTAAATCAGTTAATTTCGTAATCTATTATGACACTTTTAATTTTTACTGTTTTTGTTTTAGGTTACATAGCAATAACCATGGAGCACACGCTCAAAATGGATAAACTTATCCCTGCCTTACTCATGATGGTGGCGTGTTGGACATTACTAATCCTCGGAGTTGACAATCTAGAAATTTGGTTAGATCCGGCAAAGGGTGTGATTTTAGGAAGTGATGGGGAATATACCGTACCCAAATTAACAGGAGATCATGAACACCGCGTTGAAATGATAAACGAAGCTTTGCTTCATCATTTCGGTAAAACTGCTGAAATACTCATTTTCTTAATGGGAGCCATGGCAATTGTTGAGATGATCGACTTTTTTGATGGTTTTTCATCTATAAAAGGAATGATCAAAACGCGAAGTAAAGCTAAATTATTGTGGATTGTTTCTTTCCTTGCGTTCTTCCTTTCTGCTATTATTGACAACCTTACTGCTACGATTGTTCTCATTACCATACTACGCAAAATCATTAGCAACCAAGAGGACCGCATGTGGTATGCCGGTTTTATTATTATTGCGGCAAATGCTGGTGGTGCTTGGACGCCAATCGGAGATGTTACGACGACAATGCTTTGGATGGCAAATAAGGTATCAACCGGTGAATTAGTAATCCATTTAGGCTTACCATCCTTGGTTTGTATTCTACTACCATTGATTGTTGGTAATTTCTTACCGGCATTTAAAGGACAAATAGAAGTTATGGAAGATGAACAAACAAATCCAAACTCCAAATTAATGTTGTATTTAGGGCTGTTTTTAATCATCTGTGTTCCTATCTTCAAAACAGTAACACATTTACCTCCATACTTAGGAATGATGTTGTCTTTGGCAGTATTTGCCATTATTGCTGAATTTTTAAGCAACAGAGCGATTAATTTAACAGATGCAACGGATAGTCATGGTCACAGCGGTCCAACCATGAAAGCACTGAGTAAAATAGAAATGCCTTCAGTACTCTTCTTCTTGGGAATACTTATGACAGTTGCTGCGATGGAATCCGCAGGTTTAATTTTCAATTTTGGACAAGATGTCAAAAATGCTGGAATTCCGGAAGGGGTATTTGTTACCATGTTGGGAGTTGCATCGGCCATAATAGACAACGTGCCTTTGGTTGCGGCCTCTATAGGAATGTTCCAAGAACCTATGGACGCAGAGGTTTGGCATTTCATCGCTTTTGCGGCAGGTACAGGAGGTTCCATGCTCATCATTGGCTCAGCAGCAGGCGTTGTGGCAATGGGAATGGAAAAGATTTCATTTTTCTGGTACATGAAACGAATTTCATTATTGGCCGCATTAGGTTATTTTGGTGGAATCGGAGTATTCTTATTGATGCCTAAAAAAGACCCAAGTGAATTAGAGAAAAAAGAGGATAAAAAACAAGTAGAAACAACTCACCATTGGAAAACAATTGGTACAGAAACTACTTATTTTGTATCTAAACAATAGTAACCAAAATGTATAATTAACTTTTAAACTTATGAACTTTTCATTTTTATTGGAAATTAAGAGTCCCTGGGACATCATCGGTAAATCTAATGAAGGATTAGGATTGTATATAAACTTAATCATTTTAGCTATGGCAGCATGGACGATTTTCGTGTTCATTGAGCGGTTTCTTGCGATTCGCAATGCATTGGAAAAATCAGAATTAGTAGATAATGTAATTACTGACCTAAAAGATGAAAATATTAATAACGCAATTGAGAGGTGTAAAAAAAGTACATTACCAGAAGCTCGAATGCTCGAAAAGGGCCTTCCAAAAATAGGAACACCAGGAGGTAAAAATAATGTTTCATTAGCTATGGAAAATAGAGGTAAATTTGAAATCTTAATCTTAGAGCAACGACTCAACTCCTTAGCAACCATGGCAGGTGCTGCTCCAATGGTTGGATTCTTAGGAACCGTAATCGGTATGGTGAGTGTATTTTATGCACTGGATGAGTCACAATCCTTAGAAATTAAAACCATTGCTCCAGGTATCATGACGGCTATGATCACCACGGTAGGTGGACTAATCGTCGGGATTATCGCTTTCATGGGATACAACTATTTGGTTGGTCAAATTGGAAAAGTGATTTACCGCATGGAAGATGCAGCCCAGAAAATTCTTGAAACTATCAATGAAAAACAGGATCCAAAAAAATAATATATCATTTTTAAAACCAGTGATATGAATTTCAATTCACGAAATAAGGTAAAAATTGAAGGTGGAATGGCATCTATGACTGATCTTGTATTTTTACTACTCATCTTTTTCATTATCATGAGTTTAATGGCGAATAACCAAACTCCAATTGAACTTCCGAAAACAAGCGAAAATCCACCTAAGGATCAAAATCCGGTAGAAGCAACGGTTATCATCAACGCGGATAACACCTACATTGTCACTACAGGAGATACAAAAAGCACAAAAAATGCTCAAACTTACAAAAACATTAAGGAAATTAAGGAACTTGTTTACCAAGCAGTCGAGAAAACAGGAAAGAAAAAATTGCGTATCGCCTCTCATCGGGATGCAAGTTTCGAAGCCGTTTTCCAAGTGATGGCGCTGTGTCAAGTGAACGGATGGTCTCCAGTAATAGCCTACGAAAATGAGTAAAGACGACGAAAAACCTAATTTTTTTAACGACGAACGTAAATCAGGCATTGCTACGGCTGTGATAATAATTTCCACGTTATTACTTCTTTATTATTGGCCAAAAATTGAAACGACTAAAGAAACTCCCCAAAAACAAGTCCTAATCGCTCCTCCTCTGGATTTCGAAGAGTTGGACTTGAAAGAATTGAAAGTAGAGAACAAAGAAGGTGGTCAAAGTGCCGCCAATAACAGCCCAAATAGAAAAACAAATTCCCGTAATAAGTTAACCTCGAATCAAACAGGAGGGGATGAAACGCCTTCAGGTTCTAAACGTCAATCGAAAAATAATTTTGAAGGCGGCCTGGATGACGATCGTGAACGATTGGGCAGAACACCTAAAGGGGAAGACCCTGGACCTGATGACCCCAGAAAAGGAAATACAGAAAGAGAAGTGCTTAATAATCCGGTAATTCCTCCCCCCTCGAGGAGATTAGGTGATGATGTATTTTATATTACAATAAAGGTATTCTTGAACAATGATGGGACATGTAAATCTGTATCGTGGCTTAGTAGTAAGCCAATATTATACGACCAAGAATATAAAGACAAGGTAAAGGAAGCTGTAAAAAGAACTATAAAGTGCAGCGCACGTAAACCTGGGCAACAAGATTTTGTTATTCTTGAAAACATAAAGCTTAAAGCCCAATAAAAAATTACCAAAATGCACTTGATTGGCTGTTTAGTCAATTTCCTTCATACCAGCAGCTTGGATCTCCTGCTTACAAACCAGGTTTAGAGAATACGCGAACCCTATTAACTAGCCTTGGAAATCCTCAGGAAAGCTTGCGCTTTATTCATGTGGCAGGCACCAATGGAAAAGGCTCTACATGCAGTTACCTTGCTTCATTTCTCAGTAACGAAAACGAAAAAGTCGGCCTCTTCACTTCTCCTCATATTTATGACTTTAGAGAGCGCATTCGGGTAAATGGCACCATGATTTCTGAACAGGAGGTTCTTGATTTCTGTGAAAAAGTGAAAGACATGGACCTTAAATTTCAACCGTCATTCTTTGAGATTACATTAGCCATGGCACTTCTGCACTTTTCACAACAACAATGCACATGGGTTGTCTTGGAAACGGGCATGGGTGGCAGATTAGATGCTACAAACGTGGTGCGACCAGAAATTTGTATTATTACAAACATTGGGTTAGACCATACCCAATTCTTAGGTCACACACTCGAGGAAATTGCCCTTGAAAAAGCAGGAATCATCAAACCGAATGTTCCGGTGGTAATAGGTAAACGTCAGAAAGAAACTTTTAAGGTATTTGAACAAATTGCCAAAAACAACAACGCTCCGATTTATTTCGCTGAAGATGAAAGATCAACAAGCTGGGAAATAGAAAAACATGACTTGCCAATCTATCAAGTTAGCAATTTACGTACTGCGCTTACATGTCTTAAAGTCTTGGGTTTTAATGTCCATCAAAATAAAATTGACTCACTTCTCATGAATCTCCGTCAGCATACCGGGATTTTTGGCCGACTAACTAAAATACAAGCGGAACCAACAGTTTACATTGACGTCTCGCACAATAGTGATGGTATTAAAGAGACGCTTCGGCACGTTAAACCAAAAGGTAAGTTACATATCATTTACGGATGTTCACAAGATAAAAACATACTAGAAATCTTGTCACTCTTTCCTCAAAATTGCTCTCTTCATTTATGCGCCTTTTCAAATACAAGAAGTAAAACTCATAAGGAATTAAAAACTACTCAGCAGTCAGACGCACGCATCGCGGCGGTACATCAAAATGTGAACAATGCAGTAAAACAGATTATGCTGCTGCTTGAAGAAAACGATATTCTTTTAGTAACCGGCAGTTTCTTCCTAATTTCAGATCTTGACCAAGATGTTTGTAATTTTTCTTCTTAGTCATTCG
>VGMK01000027.1 GCA_016866375.1 Bacteroidota bacterium | reverse complement strand
CAAGACCTGAAAAATCCCACGTAAATGCTTCGCCGGCCGAAATATAATCAGTGCTTGTTTCATCGGTTAAACTCATCCGAACAGTATCGCCCTGAGAGGCAAAATCGGTTTCACTGAGGGTAATTTGTCCAAACAACATCGAAGGAAATATCAGTAAGGACAGAAAAATATTTTTCACATCGTAAAATTACATAAAGATGTATAAACGGGGAAAAAAAATGGTAAATATTTGAACTTAGGGTAAATCGAAGTTAATTTAAACTTGTGAACAAAGGTATTTAATTTTATTACTTTTTCTAAATTAGTCCCTTTTAACTATTAATAAATGCAGGCTCCTTTTTTCGAAACTATAAATGACTATATTTCAATTAAAGAGGTCTTTTTACAGGATGATCCGTTGTGCTCTGTGGACTCAAAAAATGTTTTATCCTACGATGAAGGTAAAACTTTGTCTTGTGAAGCTGCTCCGATAGTTAAAAATGCACGAAAAATTGAGAAAGAAATTGGGATTAATCCATTGTGTTGGGCCCAAGGAGTTGCTTATTTACGTACAGAAAAGAATGAAACTGTTAAGGCACCGATACTGATTCAAGAGGCAGCGTGTATAATTTCCTCAGAGACTTTACTCATTAATAAAATTGGCCCCATCATTCTGAACCCTTATTTAATCCAACACATAGGCTTAAATCCATTGCAAAAAGAATACAGCATTGCAGAATTTATGGAATTAAAGCCAGTTGATTTACAGGTTGAAGAAACACCAACTTTTATTGGAATTTTTCATCCTCACCGATACGAATTGATTCGCGATATTGAAGAAATTCAGAAATCTAATAGACTTTCGTTGAATCTTAAACGTCTCCTTCTCATTGACTCAGAAATTGAGGAGGAGCACTTTACTGGAAAGTATGATTCTATCACGGATATTGATTTTGATCAAACTCAAGTTTTGAATAAGTTCATGGCTCAATCCATCTTGGTTCAGGGACCTCCGGGCACAGGGAAATCACAATTAATTGTAAATTCCATAGGGATGGGTATTCAAATCAATAAAACAGTGCTTTTATCATCTGAAAAAAAATCTTCCTTAGATGCTGTTTACTCAAGACTAAAATTACTTGACTTACATCGAATCTGTTTACTCAATTATTCAAAAAATGAGCAAAAATTTATCGTTGCTGACTTAAAAAAAACTTGGGAGTTTTTCCAATCTTCTCCTTTTCAAAAACAACCTTCAGCCACACATTTATTTCCATTCAAGTCGGAGGTAGAACAATTGACAAAATGCTGTAAAATAGATTCGTTCTTCATAGAATACCTTGTAAAAAAATTGGATACATTGAACTCTACTCCTTATTTATCTTACGAAATGGAGGATATGGCATTTGAGGAAATTATTCCACAAATCGACAACATTTCGCCCACTATGTTTGATTCTCTTTCGCGGATTAATCTCAATGGAGGTCCAAACTTTGATTCTATTGAAAAACACATTGATAATGCGATGGAATTGATACAATCACTTTCCACGATAAAGCAAATTCGATCAATAAATGACATCGATGAGGTGGTCAAAAAGCTATTAATTCTCAATGCCCTCCAATCGGGCTATTACAAACAATATGGTGAAGTAATTGCATCAAAATCAAAAAAACTTTCAACGCTAAATGCCCTTTCTCTTAAAATTGAAAAAGAGGAGACTGTTTGGCAAAATCATTTAAAACATTGGAAACACATTCCTTCACCATCAGAATTAAACTTCCTCAAAGAGTTAAGGGACGAACAGGGTTTTTTTGCACGACTAAAGTTCAAAAAACATTGGAGGAAATGGGTGCGAACCCCTGAACTAGATCCAATCAAAACAATTACTGGATTGGAATTATACTATCAGTTTGAAGAGAAAAAGAATACATTTTATTTCGAACTTTCACAACTAGGAATCGAGAACACGATGATACTGTATACCATTCATCAATTGTGTGAACAGCATTCTCCGAAAGATTGGATATGGTTTAAATCGTTAAGTCACGCAGAAATTGAGGCATTTAAATCTTCACATATCACCGTTCAAAATTTAAAAAAAATATTTCAAGAGGTATTTTGTTTTCGAGGAGACGATGTGCTCATTGAGTTTCTTACCAATATGAAAAAAGACAAAGCAGGCCTCGATAAGCAGTTGATTTTAGCTCAAGCTATTCCTCCCTCGATTCTTAAAGTTTTGGTATCCTCCTCCTCTCACAAAGAGTTTATCCATTCTACATATCAATCAGTTTGGAAAAAAATAACCGGTTTACCCGCATTTACCCAAAGGACGAAGCGTGAAGAATGGATAAAAGCAGCCCTGCGATATGAAATTGGAAATAGAAACCAACGGAACCAAACTGCCAAAAACATTCTTAGAAGCATTCAAGACAGTTTTTTGGCCTATCACCAACTCATTAACAAAACAGGCAGTAAGTTGTCCCCAGAAACAAAAGCCTTTCGCCTCGCCTTAAAAAAGGGAAAAATGCTATTGGTTAAAGAATTTGGCAAGAAACGCAATTTCATGCATATTCGCGATCTATACGAGAGTGAGGCAAGGCATTGGTTGTTAGTTTTGAAACCTATTCTGATGATGCATCCACAGCGTATATCCACTTATTTCCCGCCAGAACCCGGTCTATTTGATATTGCGATTATTGATGAAGCGAGTCAAATGCCATTTAGTCATTCTGTAGGAACTTTGCAACGCTCGAAGCGAATTATGATTGCGGGGGATGAACACCAGATGGAGCCATCGTCATTTTTTAAAACACGCGCTGAAAATGACTTCAGTATATTTCATCAGGCAAAATTTCACTTAGAAAATTCATCTTTGACTCATCATTACAGGAGTGAGGACAAGGTGCTTATTGAATTTTCAAACAGGTATTTTTATCGGAATACGCTGAGTTGTATATCCAATGTTCAATTGAATAAACAAAATTGCATGAATCATCATTTCGTCTCGAACGGTTTATATGCTCAGGGCATAAATGTATTGGAAGCAAAGGCCATATCAAAAAAGCTTCCCAGTTTCTTAGGTAATGATTCAAAAATTGGTGTAATTGCTTTTTCTGAGCAGCAGTTAAGCCAGATAAAATCGGAGGTTTTTTCAATCGTTAAGACCAAAATGGATGAACTCGAAGAGCAAGATAAATTAGTATTTAAAACACTCGATCAAGTGCAGGGAGACGAATTTGATATCTTGATCATCAGTTTTGGTTATGGCAGAAATCATGCGGGAGATTTTGAAATGAGGTTTGGTCCAATTAATCAGTTGGGAGGAGATAAAAGATTGAATGTTCTTTTTTCGAGGGCACGAAAGGAATTACATTTTTTTTCATCCGTTAAATTAGACGATTTCATTGAATCAAAAAACCAAGGAGTTAATCTGTTAAAAAAATGGTTTGCGTTTATCGAAGGAGTAAACAAAAAAGAGAGTGAAACATACGAGATAGAAGTATTTTCCATTCTAAAGAACGCAAAAAGTGCCGAGGATTTCACGCATCTTATTCAATTGTACAAACAACGAGGGTGGAATATTAGACCTTAGATTTTTTTTCGGGAACCGGATCATGGCCGTGACCACCCCCGGGTCGACACGAAGCGAATCTTTTTATTCCCAAAAATAATCCTTTGATTGGTCCCCATGTTTTCAGAGCTTCAATCATATATTGTGAGCAAGTTGGCGTGTAACGACAACTTGGAGGAAAAAGAGGTGAGATAATTAATTGGTAGATTCTCACCAATATTATGAGTGGCAAAGACAAAATATGTTTCAAGTAACTCATTCTTAAAATTACACAATTTCAACAATTCGATGTGTTAAAATCAATACGTAACCTAATTTGAAAAAAATCGTTCACATTAACTTAGACAACAAACACATTCTATGAAATATTTTTTGACAGCACTTTTAATCCACTCTTATTTCATTTTGTTCGCTCAACCGATGAATTGGAGCGAGGAAAAAATCAGCGTAACGCGAGAAAGTGAGGTTTCCACAATCTTACATGCCGAAGAACTATTTGATGACGGTTGGGATATACTGCCTCAAGCACAATTTTGGAAACAAATTATGACCTTGAGCCCAGACTCTGTTTTAATTAATGTAGCCTCATCACGTCACATCATTGAAAAACTGTCTTTAAAAGAGTGGAATAGAAAATCTGAGGAGGAAAAATCAAGGTACCGAACAGCGGCGAAAAATAATTTGGGTTTACCCGAGGGAGAAAGGATATTTGTAACTTCTGGAAAAAACGATTTTTATAAGTTTAGTGAAGTTTATCCCCAATTATCAAAAGGAGTAGCAGCATTCGAGCGTTTCGGTGTGGACCCATGGTATGCGCAAGCCATTTTATTAATTGAAAGTCCAGGGCAATTGAAGAAGTCTGTTTCAGGGGCATACGGTGCATTTCAACTCATGCCCGATGTGGCACGTTCCCAGGGTTTGATAGTCAACAGCGAAGTAGATGAACGAAAAGATTTTGACAGGTGCGCCTACGGATCCGCCAGACTTATAAACAGAACTTGTATTCCCGAGGCAAAAAAGATTTTAGATCACCATAACTTAAGTTACAATGAGCAAGATTTATGGTTTCGCTTATTTGTTTTGCATGTGTACCACGCCGGATCGGGCAATGTTGCTGCTGTTGTCAATAAAATTAAGCCAACCGAAGGATCAAAAGATTTAATCAAGGCCATGTGGCAAAATACAGCAGGGGGCTTTGGAAACAACTCTCAAAATTATTCCCAATTAGCTTTGGCTGCGCAACTTGTGTTGCATAATATGGTTTACGAGCAATGTGATGATGTCAAATTTCACTCCCGTTAAACGAAATAAATTTTAAGGAAAGTGAGTTCACACAGTGCCTTGTATTCTTTTCTGTGAACTTTTCACCTTCAAATACATGCCCCAGATGACCATCGCAATTTGCACAACGTATTTCTATACGCCTTCCGTCTTTATCTAATATTCTCCTAACATTTCCTTTAATTTCTTCATCAAAACTTGGCCACCCACAACCTGAATGAAATTTATTTGAACTTGTGTATAAGGGGTGCTCACATTGACGGCATACATATTGCCCTTTTTCTATGTGATTTTCGTATTCTCCTGAAAATGGATATTCAGTACCTCCTCTCAAAATCACATACTCCTCGTTTTCAGTTAACCGATTCCAATTGTCTTTTGGTAGCGTCACTTTAATGCTTTTAAGAATCCATTTTGAACAACAAGACGAGAAGGTAAATTGTTTGAATAGATAGATCCTGTTCCCAATCCCTGCGGGATGAACAAAGGATAAAGAGCGGTGAATTCTGCAATTGCCTGCAAACCAAGGGAACTTTCGAGTGCAGATGTAATCCACCACCCTATTCCCAGTTTTTCTGCGCAAGAAATCCATTTCACAGTTCCTCTGAAGCCGCCATGCAAGCTTGGTTTAATAACAATAAAAGAGGCTCTTGTATACCTTAGCAAGGAGAGCATCTCTTGCTCCTCCTCGATTCCAATGAGCTCCTCGTCTAAGGCAATCGGCACTAATCCAAGATCCTGTAATTTTCTTGTTTCTTTGGTCAATCCTTTTTGCAACGGTTGTTCAATAGAATGAATTTCTAATTCACTTAAATCCCGTAACACTTGCGCGGCATTCTTTTCAGAAAAGGCACCATTTGCGTCTACTCTAATATTTAATTCGTTCTTTGAAAATTGAGCGCGCGTCTCGCTTAATAGTTGGTGTTCTGATTTCCAATCTAAACTACCAATTTTCATTTTTAACGTAGAGAACCCTTCTGCCAGCTTCTGTTTTATACGTTTCTTCATGGTTGGGATATCACCCATCCAGATTAAGCCATTAATGGGAATATCAATACTTTGGAAGGCAAGAGAGGAAAGAAAAAAGAGGTTGTTTTGACTCAACCATGAATTATAGGCCATTTCAAAACCTAGACGTATGGATGGAAATCCAAGCATTTGTTTTTCGAGCGCAGGTAAAAAAAGGAATTCTTTTTGATCTACCATCCATTCTTGAATTGGAAACGCATCAAATACCGCCACAACGGATGATAATTTTTTATTAAAGGAATGTATATCTCTGTATTCAGGAGACAATCCGGGAATTACGGATATTTCACCGCGCCCAATCTTTCCTTTGTCAGAAACTTCGATGAACCAACTCGGTTTGGTAGAGAGTACGCCCCTACTTGTACCTGCAGGTTCCTTAAATATTAAGTCTAAAAAAGTAATGTTTATTTTCATTTCATCCAGCGTTCGTACCACATTTGGAACATTAGTATATACCACAACTTGGTGTCATATTCAATTTTTCCGTTGTAAAATCCATCGCGAATGTGCTTTATTTCATGCCAATTAAAAATACCTTGCGACACAATATTACTCTCGTTAATGTAAGAAAACACCATCTCCTTCAATTCGTTTTTCAGCCAATGTGAAATTGGTATTGCAAAACCCATTTTTGGTCTATCCATGAGAGACTTTGGAATATATTTATGTACAATTTCTTTGAGAATAAACTTTTTTTCGCCGTTTCGGTATTTAAAATTATCGGGCAATTGAGCCGCCCATTCGATAACTCTGTGGTCCAAATACGGCTCTCTCCCCTCTATACTTGCTGACATGGTGGATCGGTCTACCTTTTGTAAAATATCATCCACCAAGTACGTTTCATAATCGATTGCCATCATATATGAGAGGGATGAAAAGGAATCCTTGGACAGTTTCTCTGAAACGTAAGCTGTCCTCAAAAATTCGTGCTTTTCCTTAAGTAATTCTTGAACTTGCTTATCGGTAAATTGCTGAGAAAGGCTCAACATAATTGTTTTAGGCGAGGGATCCCTCAGTACGCCTTTTAATTTTTCGTACCTGTTGTGAAAATTGTACCTGTTTCGGAGTATCGGAATAAAGTTTGAGGGAATAATATTCATTGATCCTGCTATGGTTTTTCGTAAGATCGAGGGAATTGAATTCAATTTATTTCCATAGCGTAATAAAAAGTCGTACCGATTGTAGCCAGCAAAAACCTCATCGCCACCGTCAGCACTGAGGGCAACATTCACGTATTTACGAGCTGCAATGCTCACGAGAGTGGTTGGGATTGCACTACTGTCAGCAAAAGGTTCGTCGAAATGAAAAGGTAATTGGGAGATTAATGAGATGGCATCTTTCTCCGTACATGCAATTTCCAAATGGTCTGTACCTAGGTGCTCGGCTACCCTCTTCGCATAAGGGGCTTCATCCAAGCCGATGTCAGGAACGGAGATGGTGAATGTTTTTAGTTTCTCTATTGAATCTTTTTGTAACAATGCAGCAACAGAAGCGCTGTCGTAACCTCCACTTAAAAATATACCAACGGGAACATCAGAAACCAGGCGATACCGGCATGCAGACGCCAAAATTTCTTCTGTTCTGGACAAAACCTCTTCAAATGGCATTGTTATTTTCTCCCTATTATAGGCGTCATAAACTGACCAATAATTTATTGGGGATGGAGGATTCTTCGTTGTTCTGAAAAATGGCTCTTGAATATTAAATGACAAATAACTCCCTGGTAACAGTTTGTGTGTATTTTTAAATATTGCGTGTGGTGTTGGTACAGATCCGTACTGTACAAATGCCTGCACGGCAGACTCATTTAACTTTCGCTCAAATCGTGGGTGCTCATGAAATGATTTTAATTCTGATGCAAATAGAAACAGCCCGTTATGCCAATAATAATACAATGGTTTTACTCCTGCCCTATCCCGAGCTATGAACACATTGCCATTCTCTTCATTCACAATGAGAAATGCAAACATTCCAATGAACTTATTTAGGCATTTTTCTCCCCATTCCACAAAGGCATGTAAAACAACCTCAGTATCCGAATTGCCGTTAAAAGTATGTCCCTTTTCCTGAAGTTCGATTTTAATTTCTGAAAAATTGTAAACTTCTCCATTAAAACAAATCCAATTTTTTGCATAAAACATTGGCTGTGCTCCACTTTCTGTAAGGTCGATAATGGAGAGTCTGCGGTGACCGAGTCCTACTTTAACCTCTTTTAATTGAAGCATCTGTGCACCCCTTCCATCTGGTCCCCGATGAACAAGGACGTCAGTCATTCTATTGAGATCTTCGAGGGTGCTCAATGATTGTGTATCAATAAATCCTGCTATACCGCACACCTGGCAAAATTAGCAGTTTTGAATGAAGAATTAAGTAACTTTGAGAATCACATGAATTTGTTCATCAATTTTTTGCCATTAGAATCTGCACGATTTAGTACCGATTTCTCTCTTATGAATGATTGGACTAATAAGTTGCAATTTTTCACCGGGATTGATATTATAATGACCATAATGTGGTTAGTAATATCAATCGTCATTTTACAATTCATTAAAGGATTAAATCGAGAAAAAGAATACTATAAATACTACATGTGGAATTTTTATTTCCATTTATTTTTTGCTGTAACTTATTCGATTTATTATATTTTTTTCGTCCAAGGTGGAGATTGTGTGGCATACTGGGATGCTTCCCTGAGGCTCACCAATTTACTGTATCAAAATCCGGAAAACTATTTTCACGAACTTTTTCAATATCAAGGGTCCAAAGACTACATCAACTATTATAACAATGTAACAGGAATCCCGCCAGACTGGATTGCTAAAGAAAGGGAAGGATATTTCTGCGCCAAGATATATTCTTTTTTTAATCCTTTCACCCAGGGTAGTTTTTTTGCCCTAGTGGTTATTACCAGCCTAATTAGCTCGATAGCAAGTTTTCATCTTTTCGACTTTCTGAAGAGAAATAGTCCCTTTGCCACAAGAAATTCTTCTGTATTGATACTTTTTATTCCGAGTGTAGCATTTTGGTGCAGTGGAATAAGCAAGGACGTCATTATTTATACAATAACTTGTATAATTATTCCCATATTTTTCCAATTCAACAAGGAGAAAGAGAAAAGGCTAAAACGAATACTCATTCTCATTTTATGTTTCTATATCACCTACAAGATTCGAGATTTTATGCTCTTAGTTTTTATCATACCTCTCGTATTTACTTATAATCTTCGACTGTCGCGTTATTTATTTGAAGGGGCGTTCATGCAACAACTATCTCGTGTGCTTTTAGTCGCGATATCAATCTTCACAATTGGTCTTTTTATTGGAAAAAAAGGAGATGAACTCAAAAAACAAGCTGAACAGCAATACCAGGAGTTTAACTCAAAGAGCTATACCGGCAAGAAATTTCAAATTGGGGAATCAGATTTTAGTAATTTGGGAATTTTAAAGATGGCTCCTATGGCTATTTTTTCGGCAGTTTTTAGACCATTACCCTGGGAAGCATTATCCCCTGGCCTTATCATTAACGGTATTGAATCCGTATTTCTTATTGTATTATTACTGCAATTTATACGCAAAAATTTCTGGAGCAAAGTTTCATTTTTAAGAAATGATCAGACAACAGTTTACTTTATTTATTTTGTTCTCATCTTGGCTGTAATCACAGGAATAACCTCCGTTCTTTTTGGTGTATTGGTGAGAGTTCGTGCCCCATTACTTCCATTTTTTCTATTCTTGTTGCTAATTCCGAAAAAAATAGAATTTCCAGCGGGTGAAAATAGTGAAAACGCAACGGATGATCACGTTCAACTTAAATCCTGATGACCTAAATGTGATGATACTTTTCACCCTTTTCGATTGTAAAAGCCCTATAAAGTTGCTCGAGAAATATCATACGCACCATCTGGTGGGAAAATGTCATTTTTGAGAGGGCTAAATTCAGCTGAGCCCTCTCATACAATTCTTTGTTAACTCCATATGCACCCCCTATGATAAAAACAAGTGTTTGATGAGAAAATTGAAGTCTCTCAGATATCCAATGCGCAAATTCGATTGAGCTTTTGTGATTCCCTGTTTCATCCAACAAAACGACAAAATCTGTTCGTTCAATTTTATTCAAAAATTGTTGTGACTCCTTTTTTTTTAATTCCTCTTTCGTATATGATTTGCCATTTTTGATATCGGATAAATAAAAACATTCGAAATTACAATAATGAACCAAACGCTTAACGTACTCGTTTTCCCCATCTCTTAAAAACGGATAGGATGTTTTACCAATTAGTAATAACTTTACTTTAAGCATTTTAGTCTACTGCTTCAACTGCTCGAATTTCCGGAGCAGCTAAGCGCAATGCTTCCTCTAGTCCAGCTTTCAGTGTGCTGGAGCTCATTGAACAATCGCCACAAGCTCCTAACATACGTACTTTTACAATATTGTCCGCTGTTAGCTCAACAAGTTCCATATCTCCACCATCGGCATGAAGAAAGGGCCTTAATTGTTCCATTGCAAGCAAAACTTTTTCTCTTGTTTTATTTAACTCCATTTATTTACTATTCTTAATTTTTAAAAAAGCGATTAAGTTACAAACTAATTTATCAAATGCCTCTGCGGTTGGTGTATTGTCCTGAAATACAGCAGGTCGACCAATGTCTCCTGCTTCTCTAATACTTTGAACGAGCGGTATGGCTCCTAAAAATGGAATATTCATTCCCTCCGCTAGATTTTTGGCTCCATCCCTGCCAAAAATATAATATTTATTTTCTGGTAATTCCGCAGGTGTAAACCATGCCATATTCTCCACCAAACCTAAAATGGGGACTTTCATCGATTCCAATCGAAACATATTAATACCCCTTCTGGCGTCTGCCAAGGCAACTTCTTGAGGTGTACTTACAATGATTACACCGTCCAAAGGAACATTTTGCAGCAAAGACAAGTGAATATCTCCTGTTCCTGGAGGCAAATCAATCATCAAGAAATCCAATTCTCCCCAATGTGCATCGGTGAACAATTGGGTCAATGCTTTTGAGGCCATAGGTCCACGCCAAACAACAGCGTTATCTTGTTCCGTAAAAAAGCCAATGGATAATATACTAATTCCACCCGCATCAACAGGTTTAATCATTTGCTCTCCATTTACTTCGGTCATAGTTGGTCTCTCTCGCAAAACATCGAACATAGTTGGTATTGACGGACCATGTATATCCGCGTCAACAATTCCAACTGAAAAACCCATTTTTTTCAAGCCACCTGCAATATTTGCAGTGATTGTGGATTTTCCAACACCTCCTTTTCCAGAGGCAATAGCTATTACATATTTTACATCCGGTAGGATTTTCCGTCTGGCACCTTTTTGCTCAGTATTCATACCGGCTACCTGACAATTCACATCTACATGTTCACCAAATTTTCTTTTCAAATTAAAAATAACCGCCTCCTGCATGCGCTTTCTGGCATGGAGAGCAGGGTTGGAAATAACTATGGACAAGTGAATGAGATTTTCTTCGATCTCTAAATTTTCTAATAAATTTGCACTGACAATGTCTTTTTTTAGATCAGGATCTGTTATTTTCCCCAATATGTCGAGAACTTCTTCGCGCTTTATTTTTTTACTCATTTGATAGACTCAATTGACTTTTGCATAAAAAGTATTTCCGTTTTGGTATTTCCTTCCTCTTTATTTCTAAACTGATAGCATCGACCGTCCAGGTATTTTACAGCAAAAATATGAAATGTTTCCTTGTTTTCTTTTTGGTATTGCTTTGACAATGACCTGCCATAAACAATCAAGCTATCTGAGTCCACTATAGAAGAAATAGTAAACGCTGATGATTTTTGTAAATTCTGCTTAAACTCTTGAAAAACATCGGTTAACTCTCCTAAATCTTCGATGTGAATGATAAAATTTCTACCCAACTGCAATTGCCAGAGGTGACTTCCTTCCTCGTGCGTCATTTCGGGTGTAAATGCTGTCCCGATTCCAGCCGTTTCGTCCGGCAAAAGAATTGTGGCATTTATCTCATATTTTGTCAAATTAAAAGGTTTGAATTGGTAATAGTCAAAATCATTGGATTTCTCACTTGTCAGAGTTTTTGTGCTATTATCATTACTTTTCCAATAGAAAAAAAGAATTGTACAAAGTACGATTGATATTAAAACAATGGCAACGATACGGTCTTTGCGTAGCATGCCACAAAGATAAGATTTGTAAAACAATTAATTTTTAAGAAATTTGAAGAATGAATAAAACGATAGCTGTAACAGGTATTCTATTAATTCTTTCAGGCATTGTATGCGGTGCATTTGGCGCACATAGTCTAAAAGAAATTGTCTCAACAGCAAAATTAAACTCATTTGAGACTGGTGTTCGGTATCAATTAATTCAAGGGCTTGGACTACTCATTGTAGGACTTCAGTCTCCTACTGAATTATCGTTGAAGGTCTTTTATCAACTGATGCTGGTTGGAACTATACTTTTTTGTTTTTCGATTTATATACTGACTTTCAGTGAAGTAATAAATCTACCAACGGCGCTATTGGGACCATTGACACCTATTGGTGGACTATTTATGGTTAGTGCCTGGTTAATTTTACTTATCAAGATTCTTACTGCAAAAATTAAATAATACGATTGAAAAAGTATCTTAGTTCTAAGATTGTTTTTTGAACTTTTTTTCAACTTATGTTTTTTTATTGAAAATGTTTCTTACATTTGATTACTTTTTAGTCATTATTAAGTTTATTATTTAATCATTATGAAAAAATTAGAGACAGGTTCACAATTACCAAATTTATGCGGTAGAAATCAGGGAGGCATGGAGATTCAGTTGACATCATTCATCGGAAAAAAGACCGTGGTATATTTTTATCCTAAAGACGATACACCGGGATGTACTGCCCAAGCATGCAGTATAAGAGATGATATAGATCAGCTAAAAAATAGAGGTATAGAAGTTATAGGTATTAGTGCGGATTCTGTAAGTGCGCACGCTAAATTTAGTTCAAAGTATGACCTTCCGTTTACACTTATATCCGACGAGGCAAAAGAATTTATAAATGCTTTTGGAGTTTGGGGCACAAAAAAATTTATGGGAAAAGTATACGATGGAATTCACCGAACTTCTTTCCTTTTCAATGAAAACGGTAAACTAATTCATGTGATTGAAAAGCCTGACACAAAAAATCATGCACAAGAAATCATGGAAATTTACGAAACAAAAGTAGAACGTAAATAGTTTACGACTACATTAAAATACCTTTGGATAAATTAATTAACTCGAGCTAGGCTCAAAATTATAAACGATATGGGAAATAGAGAATTAAATGTAGAAAAATTAAAAGCACTTCAACTTACTATGGAAAAGTTGGATAAAACTTTTGGCAAAGGGTCCGTCATGAAATTAGGAGACTCCCCTGTTGAAAAAGTTGAAGTAATACCAACAGGATCCATCACTTTAGATATGGCATTAGGAGTGAATGGATACCCAAAAGGGCGTGTAGTTGAAATCTACGGCCCAGAGTCTTCGGGTAAAACAACGCTGGCAATTCACGCAATAGCTGAAGTTCAAAAACAAGGAGGAATTGCCGCTTTCATTGATGCTGAGCATGCTTTCGACCAATTTTATGCAAAAAAATTAGGCGTGGATGTTGATAATTTATTGATTTCACAGCCTGATAATGGAGAACAAGCGCTAGAAATCGCAGACAACTTAATTCGATCGGGCGCCATTGATTTGATCGTCATTGATTCAGTAGCTGCTTTAACCCCGAAAGCAGAAATCGAGGGAGAGATGGGGGACTCGCAGATGGGCCTTCAAGCACGTTTGATGTCAAAAGCATTGAGAAAACTTACCGGCTCCATTAATAAGGCTGGGTGTTGTTGTATATTCATAAATCAGTTGCGCGATAAGATAGGTGTAATGTTCGGAAATCCTGAAACAACAACAGGAGGTAATGCCTTGAAGTTTTACGCTTCACTGCGACTGGACATTCGGAAAGCAGCACAAATTAAAGACGGAGAGGAAGTCATGGGAAATCGTGTGAAAGTAAAAATCGTGAAAAATAAAGTTGCTCCCCCTTTTCGAAAAGCTGAATTTGATGTAATGTATGGAGAGGGAATATCGAAAATTGGTGAAATTATCGACCTCGGTGTGGAATTGAATATTTTGAAAAAAAGTGGGTCATGGTTCTCATATGGAGAAACCAGGCTAGGGCAAGGTAGAGACGCCATTAAATCATTGCTCCAAGATAATCCTGAACTTTCTGAAGAATTAGAAATTAGAATTAAAGAAGCACTTGGATCACCTGAGGCTCAATCTCAGGTTATTCAGGACTGAGTGCATATCGTTAGGTGAAAAAACGGTTACTTGCTTTGTAACCGTTTTTTTTTTATATTTGAGGCAAAATAAACTAAATGAAAAATACATTACTAATTACCTTAATTGCCCTTTTTTCGTTAACTCAATTGAGTTCGTGTAAGAAAAAGGGATGTACAGATCCGACGGCAACCAATTACAACAGCAAAGCGAAAAAGGACGACGGCAGTTGTTTGTATACACCTATTCTTACTTTAATTGGTTCGGCGGACACTTCTATTTCAGTTGGTTCAACGTATAATGACCCTGGAGCAACAGCAGTTAATAAAGATGGCTCAAGTGTCGATGTGGTTACAGAAAATAATGTAAACTCCTCAACAACGGGATCCTACGAAGTAAATTACAGCGCAACCAATGCAAATGGAACAGCGACAGCTCAACGGGTAGTCGACGTAGTTATTGGACAAGACAATTGGACTGTAACGTGGGACGTATCAAGTGATTGCGGAACTGGATTTCCATTGGCTGGAACACCTGAAGTTAGTATTGGTACATCGGCAAATCAGTTAGTCATTGATAATATGTTTATGCTTGTAGGTGGTTCTGCTAATGCAACAATAAATGGAGCGACTATTACCATACCACAGCAGTCCGCTAATATAACCATCGGTAACATTGATTTTTCTGGGTCTGGAACTATGAATAGCCAGGGGAATCAAATAACCATTAATTATACATATGTTAATTCTACCCCTTTAATCGGTGGAGAGGGACAATGCGTAGCAACCTATACAAAACAATAAAATACGAAATTCAAAAGTCAAGCGGGCAATTTTGTCCGCTTTTTTTTGTATCTTATGTTACATAAATTGACTAATCAATCCAGTAATTTTATAGTATGAGTAAATTCAACGACATCCTTAAAAAAGATATTCCTACACTAATCGATTTTTATGCCACTTGGTGCGGACCATGCAAAATGGTTCATCCCATTTTAGACGATTTAAAAAAACAAATTGGAGATAAAATCACAATTTTGAAAATTGACATTGACAAAAACCCAAACGTCACAGATCAATTTAAAATTAGAAGCGTGCCATCACTTATGCTCTTTAAAGGAGGGGAAACCCTTTGGAGAGAAAGTGGTGTAATTCCTGTAAACACACTATTAAATAAAATTCAACCACATCTTTAATGGTTTCGTAACCTTGTTTTTTAATTCTCGTATTTGCACAGGTTGGCGGAAAAAACTACTTTTGCGCCCTAATTGTAATTAACCATATTCAAATTAATTATGGAATCAAATTTAATTTTTGTGCCAATCGGATTAGCCATTCTAGGCTTAGTATTTATGTTTATTAAAATGG